>CAITDZ010000059.1 GCA_903891285.1 uncultured Solirubrobacterales bacterium | reverse complement strand
TTTCGACGTCGCTGCGGCCCGTCGCAGGAAGGCCCAGGCCCGAGAGCGGAAGGGTCGCTCCAAGGACCGTTCCGGGGCGACGATCCGGCCCGAGCGCTTCGGTCGTCTGGTCACCCTGGCCGGGATGTTGATCAATGCGGCGCGGGAGGAGCGCCGAATCCCGGTGGACGAGCTCTGCGAGCGGTTCGAGCTCACCCCCGAGGAGCTCCAGGACGACCTCGACGTCTTGAACGTGGTCAACTTCGGTGGTGGCACTTACGTCCTCTACGCCGAGGTGGTGGATGGTGAGATCGAGGTCGACTCCGAGCCCTATGGGGATTCCTTCGCCCGCCCGGCTCGCCTCCTGCCGCTCGAGGCAAAGGCGCTTGTTGCCGCGATCGACCTGGTCGGGGACCACATGCCCCAGGCCCGGCTCGACTCGGCCCGCGAGAAGGTGGTCGAGGCGCTCGGCCACGACCCGGCCCAGGAGGGCCTGGCCGTTGTCGCCGAGTCCGGGGGTGCCGAGGCGGCCCGGATCGTCAACCAGGCGATCGCCTCCCACAACATCGTCGAGATCAACTACTACAAGGAGAACGAGGACAGGTTCTCCAAGCGGAAGGTCGAGCCCTACCGGCTCGAGAACGGCCGCGAGGGCTGGTACGTCGAGTGCTGGGACCTCTCCCGAAAGGCGGTCCGCCACTTCAAGCTGGACCGGATAAAGGAGGCGACGATCACCAGGGAGAGCTTCGAGCCTCGCGAGGAGGTCGTCGAGGTGGCCGAGGTAGAGGGCTGGATGAGTGGCGACCACGTGCCCGAGGCCTCGATCGCCCGGGTCTGGGTCTCGCCGGAGCGCTCCCGCTGGGAGCGGGAGGAGCGAACCGTGATCGAGGAGCTGAAGGACGGCTCGGTCGTGGTCGAGTTCCCCTACGCAGGGACCTCCTGGCTGGTCCGGGAGATCCTCAAGGGCGCCGGCGACCTGGTCGTCCTCGATCCGCCCGAGGCCCGCGAGGCGATCGGCCGCGAACTCGCCGCCTGACCCCGCTCGTCGAACAGGCCCCCGATCACCCTGAGATCCTCAGGGTCAGGGCCGGGAACCCGGGCCCGATGACCCTCGAGGGAACCAACACCTACCTGGTCGGGAGGGACCCGTGCTGGGTGGTCGACCCGGGACCCGACGACGAAGCTCACATCGACCTCGTTCGGAGGGAGGCCGAGGACCGTGGAGGGATTGGAGGGGTCCTCCTCACCCATGCCCACCGGGACCATTCGGGTGGTGTCGATGCCCTGGGTGTGGACGTCAGCGATGTCGCCGACAGGGAACAGGCTGGCCCCCTCGTCGCGATAGCGACTCCCGGCCACGCCGATGACCACTTCGTTTTCCTGACGGCAGACGGCGTCTGCTTCAGCGGGGACCTGGTCCTGGGGACCGGCTCGAGCTTCGTCCCCCCGGACGGTGGCTCACTCTCGGCCTACATGGATTCGCTTGCCCGGGTCCAGGAACTGGCTCCAACCCTGATCTGCCCGGGGCACGGTCCCTGGGTCGCCGATCCGGTCAAGAAGCTCGACGAGTACATCGAGCACCGCGAGGCTCGCGAGTGTGGGCTGGTCGAGGCGATCGAGCGCGGCGAGCGCTCCCGCACGACCCTCCTGGCCGAGGTCTGGTCCGACGTCCCTGAGGAGCTTCGACCTGCCGCGGCGCTCGTCATGGAAGCCCACATCGAGAAGCTGGTCTCCGAAGGCCGGATCGAAGGCAACCTGGACGAATGATCGTCGCTAGCCTCCTCGCCAGATGAACCGCCGGGCCGAGATCAGGATGTCGGAGGAAGAGATTGCCGCTTTCCTCGAGGAGGAGAGGGTGGCCATCGTCTCCAGCTTCGGCCCACGGGGCTGGCCCCATTCGATGCCCCTCTGGTACCAGGTCCGGGATGGTCACATCCTCTCCTGGACGTTCAGGAAGGCGCAGAAGGTCAAGAACCTGGAGCGGGATCCGAGGGCGACCGTGCTGGTCGAGGCAGGCTACGACTCCTACGGCGACCTCCGTGGCGTGATGTTCGAATGCGAGACGGTCATCCACGACGACCTCGACTTCGTCGTCGAATACGCGATCGGGATGACCGATCGCTATCTGCCGGAGGGAGTCGCGTCCACCCCGGAATTGACCGACGCCTACCGGGCCCAGGCCCCCAAGCGCGTGGTCCTCGAGTTCACCCCCGTGCACACCATCAGCTGGGACCACCGCAAGCTCGGCGGCGGACTCTGAGTTCCGGCGAGGGGGCCCAGCCCCGGGAACGTTCGGTATCTCCCCGGTCGAACGGGGCGGCGAAGTTCGTCTTCCGAATCAAAGGAATCCTGAGGAGGCTTCGATGGGCTCCCCACGATCTGGTTCGCTGGTTCGCTGGAAAAGGTGAGTCAGTAGAACCCCCTCGTGGGATTTCCTTCGTTGGAAAAGGTGACTTCTCCGAGGTAGGTGAGTGGTACGTCGAGCGTTTCGAGGAGGTCGGCGGGATGGAGTCAGGCGATCGGGTCCTCGATATCGGTTGCGGAATCGGCAGGATGGCGATCCCGCTGATGGATGTGCTGACCGGGGGTTCCTATGAGGGCTTCGATACGAGCAAGACGATGATCCGATGGTGCGATCGGAACCTTTCGTCCCGCCGGCCAGACTTTCGCTTCACCTACGCGCCGATCTACAACCGGAAGTACAACCCGTTCGGCACGATTGATGCCCGTGATTACAAGTTCCCCTATCCCGACGATGAGTTCGATTTCGCATTCGCGACGTCCGTTTTCACCCATCTCGGCATCGAAGACTCGACCCGTTACCTGAGTGAGCTCAGCCGAGTACTCAAGCCAGGCGGTACCGCTCTGGTGACCTGTTTCCTCCTCGGCGGGAGTGGGCGACCCTCCAGGACCGATGGCCTTCCGTTCAATTTTCGTTACGAGTTCGGCCCTCTTCGCTCCACCGACGCCGACGAACCCGAGGCGGCCGTGGCATTCCCCGAGGATCTGTTGCTCGAGCTCGTCGAGAGCACTGGACTGGAGGTCGATCGGCCCATCTCCTACGGCCGCTGGCCGGAGATCGACCGGGGCCCCGACGTCCAGGATTCGATCGTCATCCGAAAGCCGGTAGGCGCCTAGGGCGGACCAGACGGAGGTAATCCGTCAGCGGAGCTGTTGTCTTCGGATTGCCAGAGCCTTCCAGGCCGAGAGCTCGATCGTGCTCCCGGCGGGTACCTGCCGTGGCTGGAGACCGCCAGCGGACCGGAACCCGTCGAGGCGTCCTGCAAGTCCGGCTGCCGATCTGCGCAGGATCAGTTGTGCGCCGCAGATAGGAACCTCCCTCAGTAGCACCTGTGACGCCCTCCTCGGCGTTCGTGCGACCCGGTATCGGCGAAGGAGGTAGCCCCTGCTCCAGCCCGTCCGTCGATGCTTCGCTGGGCTCTTTCCCCCGAGCGTCGCGGAGAAGGC
Source organism: uncultured Solirubrobacterales bacterium (assembly GCA_903891285.1). Classification (GTDB taxonomy): domain Bacteria; phylum Actinomycetota; class Thermoleophilia; order Solirubrobacterales; family 70-9; genus 67-14. The sequence continues at coordinate 10,459 of CAITDZ010000059.1, read as the reverse complement.
GTGTTCCCCCAGGGCTTTCCGTGCGAGGTGGCACGATGCGCCAAGTCCCCGCATTCTCAGTGCGAGGTCGACGTCCTCGTAGTAGAGGAACATCCGCTCGTCGAAGCCCCCGGCTGCCTCGAACAGCTCACGGTCGTAGAGCGCTGCACCCCCTGTGGGGCCGAGAGGTGGCGGTGCGCCTTCGAGATCCTCGAGGGGTCTTCCCGAAAAGTAGTCGAAGGCCATCAGGGTCTGGTCGACCACCACTCCGGCCGAGTCGACGATGACGGGCAGTCCCGGGCGCGTGAGGGTTCCGGCAACCATCGGGGCGATCCCCGATGCCCGCTTCATGATCTCGACGAAGTCCGGCCTCGGGATGACGTCGTCGTTCAGCAGGATCACCGGCCCGTCGCCTGCCTCCTGGACGGCTCGGTTCAGAGCCCTTCCGAAGCCGAGGTTTTCCCCGAAGGAGAGGATCTCGGTAGAGGGGTATTTCTCTGAGAGTTCGTCGACCTCACCTCGAGGGATCCCGTTGTCTGCCAGGACCACTCTGGCCGGAACGGTCTGTCGGGCGAGGGCATCCAGGCAGGCGCGCAGTTTCCCGCCCCCGGTCAGCGAGGGGATGTAAACGGTGGGGTTCGGACCCTCAGGCACCGGTTTCCTTTCCCCCAGGGCCGAGTCGCTTCGGTGCGCCGCGCAGTCCGCTGAGCTTCCTTCCAGTGGCTCTCAGGGCGAGCGCTATCGGAGTAACGAGGCGGATCAGCCAGGCGATTCCGGGGTGGTATTTCCCGGCGTAGAGGTTGAGGGACTTCAGGCGCTCGCGATCCTGACCCGCCTCGTCCAGCCCAGAGATCGACTCACCTCCTGTGTGACCGACCACCGCACTCCCGGCAACCAGATTCCGGCGTCCCAGAGCCCTCATCCTTTGGGCCAGGTCCACGTCCTCGTACCAGAGGAAGAAACGTTCATCGAAACCTCCAGACTCTTCCCACGCCCTCCTGCTGGTGAGCAGGCACGCTCCGGCGGGTTGGCCGACCACGACCACCGTACCTGGGGCTGGATCAGTGATTCTCTTCCGGTTGAAGTTGCCCGCCACGGTTCGGGCAAGCAGGGTGCCTGGCCCCGGCAGCTCATCGTGGTAGTTGTCCGGCTCCTGGAAAACCGGGCCGACCAGCCCACTGTCGGGCGCCTGATCGAAGGCATCGACCATCGCCTCCAGGGCTTCGGGCTCAGGCCTTACATCTGCGTTGCTGACCAGTACGTAGTCGCCTCTTCCGCCCTCGAGAGCCATGTTTGCCGCCCGCCCGAACCCGAGGTTCGCCTCGTTGAAGGTGATTTCGATCCCCTCGCCAGCGCCCTCGAGCACCGAGCGTTCGGCCGGCTCGGAAGCGTTGTCGAACAGCACCACCTCCACCTCGACCCCCTTCGAGGATCCGTAGGCAGTCGCTGATTCGAGAGCGCTCTTCGAGGTATTCCAGTTGACGATCGCTACATCGATCTTGGGTAACAAGACCTGCTCCGGGGGAGGGGATCCATGGAGAACAGTCAATCAATCCCGCTTGCCGACCAGCGACGTTTCACCTGTTTGGCCAGGCCCTGAGTAGCCTCCGGCCTGATGGCTTCAGATCTCAAGGGCTTGATCCTCTCGGGTGGTGCGGGTACGCGACTGCGACCGATCACCCACACCTCGGCCAAGCAGCTAGTTCCCGTTGGAAACAAACCCGTGCTCTTTTTCGGCATCGAAGCCCTCGTGGATGCAGGGGTGACCGAGATCGGGATCGTCATCGCGCCGGAGACGGGTGAGGAGATCCGGGAGGCGGTCGGGAGCGGGGATGCCTTCGGTGCGAAGGTCACCTGGATCGAGCAGGAGAGACCAGGGGGGCTCGCTCACGCGGTGCTCACCGCGAGGGAATTCATCGGCTCGGATCCATTCGTCATGTATCTGGGGGACAACCTGCTGAGGGACGGCATCGTCGATCTCGTCGAGACCTTCCGCCGGACCGATCCCGATGCCCTCGTCCTGCTCACCGAGGTGGACGATCCGACCTCCTACGGCGTTGCTGAACTCGCTGGGGAACGGATAGTCCGGCTGGTCGAGAAGCCGAAGGAGCCGGTGTCCAACCTGGCCCTCGTCGGGGTCTACCTCTTCACCTCGTCGATCTTCGAGGCGGCCGACCGCCTGGAGCCCTCCCCCCGGGGAGAGCTCGAGATAACCGAGGCGATCCAGGGACTGATCGAGTCAGGTCTTCGCGTGGAGCACGAGGTGGTGGGTGGATGGTGGAAGGACACCGGAATGCTCGACGATATGCTCGAAGCCAATCGCCTCGTCCTGGATGAGGCGGAAACTGACATCGCCGGGAAGGTCGAGGAGTCCGAGGTGGAGGGGAATGTCGTTCTCGGGGAGGGATCACGGCTGGTTCGATCGAAGATCGTCGGACCGGTGGTGATCGGCCCGGATTGCCTGATCGAAGACTCCTCTGTCGGGCCCTACTCCTCGATCGGACCATCGGTGACAGTCCGTGACTCAGCCGTTTCGGACTCGATCATCCTCGAGGGCTGTCGGTTGGAAGGGGTGCGCCCAGGTTTGGAAGGGAGTCTGATTGGGCGGAACGTCGAGGTAGAGGGGAACAACGGAGCCGGTGGTTCACTGAAGGTCATGCTTGGGGACAACTCACGGGTCGAGCTCTCGTGACGGGTCCCGCCGAATGAAGATCCTCGTAACCGGAGCCGATGGCATGCTTGGACGGGACCTGGTCGAAGTATCCCTCGCTGCAGGCCACGAGGTCAGGGGCCTCGCCCGGATCGATCTCGATGTGACTGACCCGGAGCGTGTTAGGGACAGGCTGGAGATCGATCGGCCGGATGTCGTAGTCAACTGCGCTGCCTGGACCGATGTGGACGGTGCGGAGGATCACCCCGATGCGGCCGACCTCGTAAATGGTGAAGGAGCAGCGAACGTTGCGGAAGCCGCGGCCTCGGTCGATGCCCGGGTGCTCTACGTCTCGAGCGATTACGTTTTCGACGGAACCAAGGGAGAGCCCTACGTCGAAAGCGATCCCCCTGCCCCGATTTCGGCCTACGGACGCTCGAAGCTGAAGGGCGAGGAGGCGACCCTCTTCGCCAATCCCCGTGCCTTTGTCGTCAGGACTTCCTGGCTCTTCGGGGCCGGGGGGCCGAACTTCGTCGAGACCATGCTCAGGGCTGGGGAGACCGAGGGCAAGGTGCTGGTAGTCCACGACCAGGTCGGTTGCCCGACCTGGACCACCCACCTTTCGGTTGCCCTGGTCAGGCTGCTCGATACGGATCGCTTCGGTATCCACCACATGGCGGCTACCGGTCACTGTTCGTGGTACGACTTCGCGCGTGAGATCTTCGACCGAGCGGCGATGGAAGTCGTGACCCTCTCCGCGACGACAGAGATGCTTGGAAGGAAAGCGCCGCGGCCGGCCTTTTCTGCGCTGGAGAGCGAGTATGAAGACGCGATCGAGCTTCCCCCCTGGCAGGAGGGTCTCGCCGGGTACCTTTCGTCCCGAGCCGACGAGGGACTGGGAGGTTCCAAGTGAAGCTTCTCGTTGCCGGAGGCGCTGGATTCATCGGCTCGACTTTCGTACGGACCTTTCTGGAGGTGAATCCCGATGCGAGGGTCACCGTCCTGGACAAGCTGACCTACGCCGGTCGCCGGGAAAACCTCGAAGGTGCGGACGAGGCACGCCTCGAATTCGTCGAGGGAGACATCCGTGATGTCGAGGTGGTCGCCGGAGCGATCGAGGGATGCGACGCCACGGTCAACTTCGCCGCCGAATCACACGTGGATCGCTCGATCGATTCCCCGGGCGAGTTCATCGAGACGGACGTCTTCGGCACTTACGTCCTGCTCGAAGCGGCGCGAGATGCCGGAATTCGCCACCTCCAGGTCTCGACCGACGAGGTCTACGGCTCGATCGAGGAGGGCTCGTTCACCGAGACCTCGCCGCTCGATCCCTCGTCGCCCTACTCGGCCTCCAAGGCCGGCGGTGACCTGCTGGTCTCGGCTTTCCGCCACACCTACGGGATGGATTCGTTGATCGTTCGGGCCTCGAACAACTACGGTCCTCGCCAACATCCCGAGAAGCTGATCCCCCTGACCATCCTCAACGCCCTGCACGGCGATCCGATTCCGGTCTACGGAGATGGGATGCAGGTTCGTAACTGGCTCTTCGCCGAGGACTTCTGCTCTGCGATCCGGGTGGTGTTGGCAGAGGGTGAGGCCGGCGAGGTCTACAACGTCGGTGGCCCCGATGAGCTACCGAACATCGACGTCGTCAAGGCAATCCTCCGGCTCGCCGGGGGTAGCGAGGACACGATCGAGTACGTCGAGGACCGCCTCGGCCACGACCGCCGCTACTCGCTCTCTTCCTCCAAGACCGAAGGCCTCGGTTGGAGGGCGGAGGTCCCATTCGAGGAGGGAATCGCCCGCACAGTCGAGTGGTACCGGGACAACCCGGGATGGTGGGAGCCGATCCGCTCAGGGGAATATCGGGAGTACTACCTGGCCAAGTACGGCCGGGCGATCGCCGATTGAGCCTAGGGCCCTGTCGGGGCTCTCCGGGTCAGGAGGGGGGAGCCTCCTGGAAGATCGGGTCGTTCGGGTTCAGGGTCCGTGCCTGCCGGAAGGCTCTGCCTGCTGCCTGCTCGCGCCCCAGCCGGAGCAGGATCCTCGCCTTCAAGAGGTAGTTCGCACTCTTCTCGGGGTCGCGTTCGATCCCCCGATCGACGGCAACGAGGGCGGCTCGGTGGTTACCGTCCAGCTCCTCGACCAGGGCAAGCTGGATTCTCGGCGCCCCTGCCATCGGCAGGATGTCGATGGCTTCGCTGGCCTTGGACCTCGCCAGTTCCAGGTCGCCGTCCGAAACCGCGACTCGGCTCGCGTCGAGTTCCGTTTCCACTCTGAGACTCGTGATCCCGCCCCAGAGTGAGAGCAGGCCGACCGGAATCAGAACTGCGACCAAGAGGCGTTCCCAGGCGGTCGGGGAACCTTCCACGGGGACCTGCCTGGCCGGCTCGGTTGCGGGGCCGATCACGAGGGCGAGGCAGGCGAGGACACCACCGGACACCACCGGAAACTCGGCCGACCAGTCGACCGACATCGAGACCGCACCTGCGACCGCAATCCCCGCGAAGAGCGAGATCGACTGCCAGGGACCGTGGCCTTCCTCCTCTGCAACGGACGCAAGCCGTACCGAGGCCGCTGCCCGCCCCTCGCGCCACTTGCTGAACCCGACGAATATCGCTGTTGCGAGGAAGCCGAGGAGGAGCAGAAGGCCCACCGCGCCGAGTTCGGCCCCTACCTGCAGGATCAGGGAGTGCGAGTGCTTGGCTATCCATCCGACTTCCCGATTGGTCAGGTAGTAGGTCTCGAATCCCCCGGTCCCAACACCCAGAACCGGTTCATCCTTGAAGGCCCCGATTGCCGGCTCCCAGACCTGGGCACGTCCCGAGCCCTGGGTAGAGAGAAGGTGGTCGGTTGTCGTGTTCGCTCCCGTGGTCTGTTGTTCGCCTGGAAGTGCCGCGAAGTCCTCAACTCGCTGGCCTGGGTTGAGGGCGACGAGCACGGCGATGATTCCGAGCAGGCCGAGCGCGTATTTCCAGACCTTCGGCTTGAAGGGTCCGATGTTCTGGATCTTCGAATCGAGGAGGAAACACCCAAGCCCGATTGCGAGTGCAACGACCACGGTCGCACCCAGGAGGAGAAGCCCATCGGTTCCCGCTTGGGGTACGTCCTCGGCTTTGAGCAGGGCGGGCATACGGGTTGCCAGGAACGAGAGGGCGAGTCCCCCGCCGACGGCAACCGCCAGACCGCCCGCCATCAGGCGGCGGCCGGGCCCGAGGCCGATTGCCAGTATGGCTCCAGCGGCAAGTGCCAGAAACCCTCCTCGGGAGGAGGTGAGGAATAAGACAAGGATCACCACCGGGATTCCGGCCAGCGAGATTGCCCGAACTTTGCTCGATAGGCCGTTGGCCGAAAACCAGAGAAGGCCGACCGCCGTCATCCCGGACAATCCACCCATCGCATTCCAGTAGCCGAGCGGCCAGGAGAGCCTTCCTTCGGTACCGGCCAGATCCCTGGTCAGCTGGGTGTCGTCGCCAAGGCCCGGGAAGAACCTTCCCAGTGCTGCGAGAAGCACGACCAGAAAGAGTCCCGTGACGATCCCGGCTGCCCACTCCCGAGCGCTTCCCCTTCGAGAGGAGAAGAGCACCAGGGTGAATAGCCCGAACAGGCCAGCGAACTGGACCGTTTTGGAGAAGGCCCTTCCCTGGTCCGGCGCCCACCCGATCGAGGAGGTCGTCAGGACTGCCAACCCCAGCAGCAGAAGGATCGCTGCTACCCCAGCTTTATCGATCCGCTCCCGAGGCAAGAGCCCGAGGACGAGGCCGAACACGAGGATCCACCACGCCCCGATCGCGACCGCGGCCGTTGCGTCAGTCGGGAATCCGCCGTAGTCGAGGGCAAGGATCAGGAAAATCAGCGCAACTGAGCCAGCAAGGAGGTGTTCGCGTAGACGCAAGGTATCTTTCGAGGGGTAGGTTTCCGAAATCCGGCGACCCCTCAACTCTAAACGTCGAACGGAATCTCTCTCATTGATTATTTCCTTTGAAAAGCGTTACTTCAAGCTGGCCGGAACGGTGGTCGGGCTCATCTCCCTGTCCCTGGGATCCGCCCTCCATCTCGCGGATCCCAGTGCGGCCAAGGCTCCTGCGTGCACTGAGTACTGCTACGAACCGATTCCAGTGCCCGGGGCTGATTCCGGATCGCCTGACACCGGTTCGGGGGGGTCTGACACAGGTTCGGGAACCGACGGCGAGGTCCCATCGGTAAATCCTGGCGACGCGACCAACGAGTTGGAACCGGTCTCCGAGGTCGAACGGGCCCTTGGCGTTGCTGTGGTCGACCGCTCCATGGATGTTCAACGCACCAAGAACGCAGAAGACCGGCCTGAGGCGCTGGCACCGGGCAACATGGCCTCAGCGGATGAGAAGGGGGTATCGGGGACCTGGGTCGTGCTTGCGATCGTTCTCGGGGCCGCTTCCCTCGCGCTAGTCATCGTCGGCTTTCGCCGGATGCAAGGCGGACGTATTTCCAGGTCGGACATTGCCATCCGTGGCATCGCATTGCTGGTTGGCATCGGATTGGTCTTCCTCCTTTCCCCCGGGGTATCTGGCGCCTCTGCCGCTTCTGCCCCACGGAGCTTCTTCGGGATGATGAGCATCGAGCAGATAACGGAGGCCGATGCGAGTCGGATGGCAGCCGGCGGGGTTTCGACCTACCGCTTCCCGATGAGCTGGGATAGCGTCCAGCCGGACTCGGCCTCTGAACTCGATTGGGGACTGATGGACGCCACTGTCGCCGCGAGTGCGAAGGCCGGACTTCGCGTCCTGCCGATCATGGGCGCCACTCCGAAGGGGTTCGCTGATAACTGGACCACCATGCCCATCTATACGACCGCCCAGAGACAGGGGTGGGCCACCTTCCTGAGGGAGGCGATTCAGAGGTACGGTCAGGGGGGAGACTTCTGGATCGAGAATCCAGGGCTTCCCAAGTTTCCCGTCAGGACGTGGCAGGTCTGGAACGAAGCGAACTTCTTCTACTTCACCGAACCCGTCGTGCCGGCCGACTACTTCAGGTTGCTGAAGGCTTCCCATGCTGTGATCAAGAAGGAGGACCCCGGGGCAAAGGTCATGCTCTCCGGACTCTTCGGTAGCCCCCCGAACGACCCCAGGCGGTCGATGAAGTCCTGGCAGTTCCTCGAGAAGCTCTACAAGCTCGGTGCAAAGCCCTACTTCGATTCCGTCGCCATCCACCCGTATTCCCCGAACACGACCCAGTTGAGGCTGATCATCGAGAAGGTCAGGAACACGATGAACAGGAACGGGGCGAAGCGGACTCCGATCGATGTGACCGAGATCGGCTGGGGCTCTGACTCCACCACTGTCTTCGGTAAGGGTTCACCAAGGGCCCAGGCCCAGCAGCTGACATCCGGCTACGACTACCTGATCAGGAACCGGAAGAAGCTGGGGATTCGTTCCGCCTACTGGTTTGCGTGGAAGGACATGCCTTCCACCTGGGATCTCTGTGACCAGTGCTACAACACCGGACTTTTCTACAAAGGCCCCGTCCTCAAGCCGAAGCCAGCCTGGGACGCCTTCGTAAGGATCACCGGCGGCAGCCGGAACTAGGAACCTTCTCCCCGACCGATCAGCCTTCCGTACGGCGACTGGGGCGCCGGATCAGCCTCGTCAGGAGCCTCAGCCCGATCCCCAGGTAGACCAGCAGGTTCAGGCCGAGGAACCGGTCAGGTGCTTCGTAGCGCCGGTAGAAGCGCCCCATCGCCCTGTGGAAGGCGATCTCCTGGGCAGGACTCCTTAGCCCGTTGCTGGTCCCTCCCTTTACGTGGAGGGCAACGCCAGATGGCTCGTAACGGACCTGCCAGCCGGCGTCCCAGAAACGGTGGCACCAGTCGAGGTCCTCCCCGTACATCCAGTAGCCCTCGTCGAGCAGGCCGACCTGGTCGACCGCCTCGCGCCTGACCAGCATGTAGGCGCCGTTGATCGCGTCGACCTCCCCGGCCTCGTCGTCGCCCAGGTCTGTCGCCCGGTACTGGGACAGAGCAGCCGGGGCTTCCCCCCCACGGCCTACTCCGGACAGGTGGCCGAGAGCCGCGAGCGGCGTCGGGAAGGACCGTTTGCAGGCGTGGTCGAGCGAACCATCAGGAGTGACCAGCTTGATCCCGACCATGCCGGCCTCGGGATAGGCCTTCATCGCCTCGATCGACGCATCGATCGAACCCTCGTAGACCTCGGTATCGGGGTTTAGCAGCAGCACCATCGGGGACCGGCCCGCCTCCAGGGCAACGTTGTTCGCGGCGGAGAAGCCGACATTCCCAAGTCGGATCAGCCGCACCCCCGGAAAATTCTCGGCTACCAGGTCGGGCGTCTCATCCGTGCTGCCACTATCGACCACCGTCACCTGCGTCTCGACGGACGGAGGGTGCTCGCGCAGGGAGCCGAGGCAACGAGAGAGCAGGTCCCAGGCACCGTGACTGACGATCACCACCTCGAGTTCGGGGGTCGGTTCCTGGCCCCTGTCGGGTTCGTCTTCCAATGGTCTGGGTGTTTGGCTCTGTTGGCGGGACTAGAGGTCCCGCGCGCCTCGGCCGGAAAGTACAGCCCCGGGCGTTCTGAGCAGGATCTCGAGGTCCTTGGCCAGGGAGATGCTTTCGAGGTAATCCCGCTCCAGAGCGAGTCTCTCCTCGAAGGTAAGCAGTCCCCTGCCCGAGACCTGCATCGGCCCGGTCAGGCCCGGCCGGATGGAGAGGTGCCTGCTCTCCCTCTCCTCGTACATCGAGGCCTCGTTGGGGATCTTGGGCCGCGGGCCGACCAGCGACATATCCCCCTTGAATACGTTGATCAGTTGCGGGAGTTCATCGATGCTGGTCGCCCGGAGGAACCTCCCCACCGGGGTGACCCTGGGGTCGTCGGGCACCTTGAAGGATGGGTCGTCGTCAGCCCTGTCGCCGAGCATTCCCTCCAGGCGCTTCTCGGACCCTTCGTACATCGTTCTCAGCTTGATCACCCTGAAGTGCTTCCCGAACTTCCCGACCCGCTCGTGGAAGAAGAAGGCCCGCCCCTTGGAAGTGAGTCGGATGGCCAGACCGGAGAGCAGGAGGATCGGGAGGGCCGGGATCAAGAGCAGGGCAGAGAGGGCGATGTCGAGACTCCGCTTCATGAAGAGGGTCGAGCGTGGGACCCCGAACGAATGGAACTCGATCACCGGAACGTCGGCAAGGCGGGCGACCTCTGCCGCCGGTCCCAGCACCTCGCTCTCGGCCGGTACCAGGGTTGCGGCCACGTCCTCGGCGAGACAGGTGTCGATGATATGCCCGACCTTGTTGGCGGAATCAGGCTCCTTGGCTATCACCACTCGAGTCACCCGCTCCTTCCGGACCACTTCGGAAAGGTTCTCGAGCGGCCCCAGGTAGGGGTGCCGGTCCAGATCACCATCTTCAGGCACCCGGTCGGAGACGATGCCGATCACCTCGATGTTTCCACCCTGCTCACGGTGGCGGTCGAGTCGACTCGCCACCAGCTCGGCCCTTTCGGAGGAACCGATGATCAGGGTTCGATCTGGTGGTGCCCGGTATCGCCAGACGGTTCGCACACCAGACCTGAGGATCAGTGACGCCACGGCGGCCGTACCACCGATGATCACCACAGAAGCACTGGAGATCGGTGGGTTTGCCCCGAGCACCATGGTCAGGGCCTTCCAGACGACCACCGAGACCGCAGCCGTTGCGACCAGGTTCGGGATCTCCTGGGTGGTGTGGTGGGAGAGCCGTCGGTCGTCGTTGTCGTAGAGACCGTAGAGCTTCGCGGTCACGATCCAGATCGGGATCAGCAGGAGCGACCATTCCGGGGTTCCGGGGTTGATCTTCTTGAGCAGGAC
>CAITDZ010000058.1 GCA_903891285.1 uncultured Solirubrobacterales bacterium | reverse complement strand
CTCGGTCGCTGCCTCGACCCCGAAACGCTCGACCAGACTGGCGAAGCTGACCCACATCGCATCGCAGAACCCCCCGTTTCGGCCCGATGGCCCGAAACCGAAACGGTCGGACTCGAGCACGACCACCCTCGCCCCCGGCTCGGCCAAAGTGAGGTGCCAGGCGGTCCACATCCCCGTGAACCCGCCACCGACCACCACGACGTCGGCCTCGATGTCCGTTCGAAGCGCCTGCAGCGGTTCCGGCTCGCCGGCCTCCGCGATCCAGTATCCGTGGGCGTCGTGGGTCCCGACTTCCATGCCGGAAGGAGGCTATTCGACCGATCGCGCCGCCCGATCCCGGATCCGGACGGTGGACAGGCCAATTGCGGGGGAAGGCGGAGGCCATCCGGGGTCGAACTAGCCCCAGATGGCCGAAGACGGACCCGGCAAGCCAACCGACCCGACCGCTCCCACGGCCAAGAAGGGGCGCCTGCACCGACTCCTCAAGCGGATCAACGTCGACCTGTCGGGCGAAGTCGTGCCCGGCTCGGGGCTGGAAGGGAGCCGGGCAATCAGGGCGGAGCAACGGCTCCAGCTGCCGGTGATGATCGCCGCGGCCCTGACCCTGCCCAGCGTGATCCTGATGGAGACCCAGGAGACCGGTTTCCTTCTCGTGGTCTCAACGATCCTCAACTGGGGAACCTGGCTGGTCTTCCTGATCGAGCTGGTGACGATGCTCATCCTGGTCCCGGATCGCTGGAAATACATCAAGAACCACCCGGTCGAGATCGCGATCGTGATCCTCACGCCACCTGTGCTGCCCGGCGGATTCCAGATGCTCCGGCTACTGCGGCTGCTCCGGCTGCTCCGGCTGGCCCAGTTCACCCAGAAGGCCTTCTCGACCCAGGGGCTCGGCTATGCGGCGCTGATGACCCTGACTGTCGCCCTGGCCGGCGGAACGCTCTTTCGGACCTTCGAGAAGACGAACCAGGGCCTGAACGAGTGGGAGAGCATGTACTGGGCGATCACCACGATGATGACCCTCGGATCCCAGTACCAGCCGACCACCACCGGCTCCGAGATCGTCGAGCTGTTGCTCCTGATCGCCGGGGTCGGCTTCATCTCGCTCCTGACCGGCGCCCTGGCCAAACAGTTCACCAGCCATACAAAGGCGAAGTCCGACGCTCCGGCCGAATCGAGCTCGGACCCAAGCGGTAACTGACCGACCCTGCGGTGGCGCTCCGCCTTCCGGACCGCCCCGACTAGAGCCCGGACGGGTGCCGGGGGATGAACCCGGCGCTGGAGCGCATCGAGGTGTGCCAGCTGGGACCGGTACCGCCGGTGTCCGAAGTGTCCCACCGGAGTCCGGCAACGACCATGTAGACGTGTCCTGAGTTCCCGTAGACCGAGATCCAGTTGCCCTCTCCGGGCTCGCCCCAGGTGGTCAGGCCGGTCGAGTCGAGCGGACTCGAGATCAACCCGCCGCCGTGGAGGGCGTAGCTGACCGCACCCGAGCAGTCGTAGCCCGAGGACTCGAAGGATCCGTGGCCCCCTCCCCAGACGTACGGAAGATGGGCGATCGCATTGGCGGCCTGGATCACCTGCTGGACCGCCGGTGGGGCCCCGGCCGGAGGGGCGGCCTGGCCGTTCGACTGAAGGACCGCGCTCTGGCCGGAGACCGGAGCCGGGAAGCTTCCGGCCGAGCTCGAGGCCGGGTCGCTGGTCAGGTCGGGAAGACTGTCCTCGAGGCTTCCGGCCCG
>CAITDZ010000057.1 GCA_903891285.1 uncultured Solirubrobacterales bacterium | reverse complement strand
CTCCTCCTGATGGTGGCGGTCGCCGTGATCGCGGCCCTCAACGCGGTCGGGGCCCTCCTGGTGATTGCCCTGATGGTCGTCCCGGCCGCCACGGTCCGGCTGATAGCGAGGAAGATCCGCACCCTGCAGGTTGGAACGCTGGGCCTCGTTGCCGTCGAAGGCATATTCGGGATCTGGCTCTCGGTCGAGACCAATGTCCCCCCCGGGGCGACGATCGCCGTCTTGAGCGGTGCAGTATTCGGCTTGGTTGCAATCGGAAAGTCGGTCGCCTCCGGCGGCGGGTCCCGCCGGGCGCTCGCCATCGCCGGAGTGATGGTCGCGGGAGGATCTTTCCTGGCCGGGTGCAATTCCGGGGGTGGGTCTGATGGTCGAAGTGGGAAGACCGTTTCGGCAATCGCGACGACCACCCAGGTCGCAGACGTCGTCCGCGAGGTCGGGGGCAAACGGGTCGAAGTAACCCAGCTGCTCCAGCCGAACACCGATCCCCACGACTACGAACCGAGACCTTCCGACGTCGAGGCCTTCCCCGATGCCGATGTCGTCTTCATCAACGGAGGACATCTGGACGAATGGGTGGAGGAGTTGATCGACGACAGCGGCAGCAGCGCGAGGGTCATCGATCTCGGTGCTGGCATCCCGGTCACGCTGGGAGGCGGCGAGCACAACCATGGCCACGGCGGGGGGAAGGACGAGGGCGAGGAGCACGGCCATGACGACGGAACAGCGGATCCTTCCGGCGGGGAGCATGGGCACGACCACGGCGGGGGGAAGGACGAGGCGCACGGGCACGGCATGCAAGAGGTCGATTCCCACTGGTGGCACGACCCGACCAATGTCGAGGCCGCCACGGCCAGGGTCGCCACCGTGCTGGGCAACCTCGATCCGGAAGGAAAGGCGGAATTCGACGGGAACGCCCGCTCCTTCGGGCGGGAATTGGCCTCGCTGGACGAGACGATCGAGGCGTGCATCGCCCGAATCCCGGAGGGCGACCGGAAGCTGGTCACCGACCACGAGGCCTTCGGCTACTTGGCGAATCGCTACGGGCTCGAGGTGATCGGAACAGTCATCCCGGCCCTGACCACCCAGGCCGAACCCTCTGCCGGCGACCTCGCCGAGCTAGAGCAGACGATTCGGGCAGAGGGGGTCAAGGCCGTGTTCCCTGAAAGCTCCGTTCCGAGCGCCGCGGCCGAGGCGATCGCTCGGGATACCGGGGCCTCGGCCGAGTACGTGCTGTATGGGGACTCGCTCGGACCGATCGACTCCGATGCCGGCACCTATATCGGAATGATGAGGTTCAACGCCGACCAGATCGCGAGGGGACTCTCGGGCGGGGAGGTGACCTGCGAGTTCGAATGAGCGAGGTCGGGAACAGCCCCCCTGAGGTTGCCGTCGGGGGCGGGTCGGCCCCCGCCGAAGGATCGGTATCGGGCCCGCTCGTCTCGGCCCGGGACCTGGCCCTTGGTTACGGATCCGAGGTCGTCGTCAGCGGCCTCGGATTCGACGTCGACCCAGGCGTGACGGTCGGAGTGCTCGGCCCGAACGGGGGTGGGAAGACGACCCTGTTCAGGGCCCTACTCGGGAAGCTGGCACCGGTCAGGGGAATCCTTCGGGTGGCGACGACATGCAGCACGGTCCCCCAGACCGATCGCTCGAGGCTCGACTATCCGGTCACCTGCCTGGACGTGGCTCGAATGGGCTCGCTTGCCGGCCTTTCATGGTGGAAGCGACCGGGACGGCGAGAGCAGAAGGCCTCCATGGGGGCGCTCGAGGCGGTAGGGATGGCGGATCTCGCAGACGCCTCATTCGGTGACCTGTCCGGCGGCCAACGCCAGCGGGTCCTGATCGCCCGGGCGCTTGCGGCAGAAGCCGACCTGCTGCTCCTCGACGAACCCTATTCCGGACTCGACGCCCCGAGCGCAGACCGTCTGGATCACTTGATTGTCGAACTGGCAGCCGAGGGACGGTCGGTGATGATCGCAACCCACGACGTTGACCAGACGATGGACTGGGATCGGGTCCTCTGCCTCAATCACGAACAGGTCGCCTGGGGGTCGCCAGGCGATGTGCTGGACCGCGAAGTGCTGGAGCGGACGTACGGAGGCCAGATAGTGGAGATCCCCGGCCATCCTGGCGAGGGGGTCCTTCCACCGCACCACCATGACCATTGAGGAGACCGTGGGCGCGATCGAACTGCTAACCGAACCGCTGTCATTTGGGACGACTTGGCGTGCCATCGTCGAGATGACGACGCTTGGAATCGCTGGAGGTGTGATCGGCTGCTGGGTCGTCCTCTACCGGCTCTCCTACAGCGCCGAATCCCTCGCCCACGGGATGCTCCCCGGTCTCGTGCTGGCCGGACTGGTCGGTCTGCCTCTGCTGCTCGGAGGTGTGGCGGGCATCCTCGTTGCGGGGCTCCTGGTGGCGGCTGCGACACGGATTCGGGGGTCGGATCCGGATACTGCTGTCGCGGTGGTGGTCACGACCTTGTTCGGGGTCGGGATCCTTATGGCCCTCTCACCCGCGTCCCCGCCGGCCGTCGGGGAATTCCTGTTCGGAAACCTGCTCGGAACGACCGATAGGGAGATCTTGATCTCCGTCGTAGCGACCGTGCTGACCGTCGCCCTCGTCTGGACCCTTCACCCGAGGTTGCTTGCGATCGGCTTCGACGGCGATGCCGGGGGGTTTGTCCGGATGTCGGCAGCCCTGGTTACGTTCATCCTTCTGGCCCTCGTCTCGGTAACGATCCTGGTCTCAGTTCAGGCGCTGGGGACGCTTCTCGTTGCCGCCCTCCTGGTCGGCCCGGCCGCGTCGGCCCGGCTCCTGACCAGACGAGTCACCCCGATGATCCTGACTTCGGCTTCGATCGCGATCCTTGCCGGCCTGGCAGGTGTCTACAGCTCCTTCTACCTGAGAACCTCGGCCGGAGCATCAGTTGTGGTCTTCATCCTGATGTTCTTCCTCGTGGCTGCGGCCTTGAGATCAGTCAGATCCCGAATTCCCGCGATCGAGCGGGTCTAGGATCGCTCGATGGATAGCAACGCCACGGAGGAAAAGGATCGGCTGACCGGGACTTGGGCGGAGTTCGCACTGGGGCGGCTCGATACCGCCGGGTACCGGCGTGGCGGCTCGCGCAGTCAGGTGATCGATTACCTGGCGACTCGCGACTGCGCAGTAACCGCTCCGGAGATCGACGAACGACTCGAAGGGGTCGGCCGGGCGTCCGTGTACAGGACCCTCGAGCAGCTCGAGGAGCTGGAACTGGTTCAGAAGGTCGACCTCGGCGGGGACTCAGCAGCATTCGAAAAGGTGGATCCGGCGGGACACCACCATCACCACCTCGTCTGCACCCGGTGTGGGCGGGTCCTGCCCTTCGAGGATGAGGCCCTCGAGGAGGCGATCCACGAACTGCCTGCGAAGGAGGGGTTCACGATCGAGGGCCACGAAGTGACCCTTCGGGGAACCTGCAGGCGGTGCGGGGCCGACTGAGGCCTACTCCCACTCGATCGTCGCCGGCGGCTTGGAG
>CAITDZ010000056.1 GCA_903891285.1 uncultured Solirubrobacterales bacterium | reverse complement strand
GACGGGATCGCGACCCTTGCCACCCTTCGGGTCGAGGACACCTCGGAATTCGGGGTGGTGATCACCGACGAGGAGGGGAAGGTCCAGGGGTTTCAGGAGAAGCCCGACCCGGCCGAGGCCCTTTCCGACCTTGCCAACTGCGGGATCTACATGTTCGATTCGACCATCTTCGATTACTTCCCGGGGCCGGGCGAAAGCAGGCTGGGAGGAGCGGAAGATCCCGACGACTTCGCCGACTGGGCCTTCGACATCTTTCCGGCGTTGCTCGAGGCAGGGGTTCCCTTCTACGCACTCGAGGTAGACGCCTACTGGAACGACATCGGGACGATCCCCGAACTCCTCTCGGGGAACTTCAGTGCCCTCGAGGGCAAGATCGAGCTCGCCCTCGATGGGGTCGAGCGCTCCCCGGGCGTCTGGGTACCCGAGTCACTCGAACTCGACGGGATCGAGTGCGAGGCGCCGGTCCTGATCGGCGAGAGCTGTTCGATCGGTGAGGGCGCCTACCTGGAGGGACCGCTGGTCGTCGCTCCCGGATCGGTGATCGGCTCGGGGGCCCGGGTGGTCAGGTCGGTCCTGACCGAAGGGTCGGAGGTTCCGGCGCAGGGCTTTGCGGTGGGTGCCGTGCTCGGGCGAGACGCCGGCTCCTGAGCCGGACGCCTTCTCCCTTCCCTTGGTGTCGTAACCCCCTCGTATCCATTGACCGGCGAGGCTGGCGGGATGGCCGTTCCCGCGCTCGGACTTCTCTTTCCACCGATCTGTCCCGTCTGTCGAGCCGCCGGATCCTTCGACGGTGTCGGATTGGGCGCTCCCTGTCCGGAGTGTCGACGGTCGCTTGCCGGGGCACCTCTTGGTATCGGACCCGTTCCCCCGGGACTCGACTGGGTGTGTTCGGCCTTCCGTCACGAGGGCATCGCACGGAAGGCCCTCAACGCCTTCAAGTTCGAAAGGAGGACGGCCCTGGCCGCGCCCCTGGCCTCCCTGTTAGCAGCCCGCCTCCAGGGCCTTCCACCTTCGGGGTACCTCCTCGCGGTCCCCCAGTCGGGCGTCGGAGGGCGCTTCCGGGGCTTCGCTCCGGCGGCTGCGGTGGCCATGGAGCTCGAGTCCCTGGTCGATGGCCATCGGTTGCTCCCGGATCTGCTGAGGAGGACGGGTCCGGGCCGACAGCGGGGGAGGGGACGGCGCGCCCGCCTGGATGGTGCGGACCGATTCGAGGTCCGGGGGCGCCTCCACGGTCCGGTGGTACTGGTCGACGACGTGCTGACCACCGGTGCGACGCTCTCTGCCTGCGCAGCGGTCCTCAGGGAAGCCGACGGGGGGCCAATCGGTGCGGTGACCCTGACCCGGCGGGTTTGACCACACCCCTTGCGTCCCGAGGCGAATGCGGATTAGGATCGCTTCGAACCCTGAAACTCCCGGAGGTTGCCCATGCGGATCGAGATTCGTGGACGGAACGTCGAGATCACCGATGAGCTGAGGAGACAGGTGGCTCTCGGGATGAAACCGATCGAGCCCCAGGTGCCCCGACAGGCCAGGTGTGAGGTGGTGCTGAGGCAGGAGGCCAATCCGGCGATCGACGACCGCTACGTGGCCGAGGCGAACCTCCACCTGAAGGGCTCCACCCTCCATGCCCACGAGGCCTCGCCCGAGATGGGCAGGACGGTCCACAGCCTGGTCGCTGACATGCGTCGTCAGGTCAAGAAATACCGGGACAAGCGCCGGGGGCGCGCGAGGGCCAGGC
Source organism: uncultured Solirubrobacterales bacterium (assembly GCA_903891285.1). Classification (GTDB taxonomy): domain Bacteria; phylum Actinomycetota; class Thermoleophilia; order Solirubrobacterales; family 70-9; genus 67-14. Next base: position 3,350 of record CAITDZ010000056.1, on the reverse strand, counting down.
GCCTGGCCGAGCGGGCACGGAAGGGTGGCCGGGTGGCCTGAGCTGCAACCGGCCCCGCCGGGTCGTCGTGGGCGGGCCCCGGATTCCGAAACGCCGGCGACCGGCAGGGTTTAACCTAATCCCGTGGCCAAGAAACTGATCGACCGTGCCCTTCGTCTGGGCGAGGGAAAGAAGTTCCGCTCGTATGAGAAGCGGGTCGATTCGATCAATCGGATCGAGCCGGAGATGGAGATCCTCTCCGACGAGGAGCTCCGCCAGGAGGCCGATGGACTGAGGAAGCGGGCAGCCGACGGGGAGTCGCTCGAGGAGCTCCTTCCCGAATCGTTCGCCCTCACGCGAGAAGCGGCGAAGCGAACCCTCGGCCAGCGCCATTACGACGTCCAGCTGATCGGTGGAATGGTCCTGCACGACGGAGGCATCGCCGAGATGAAGACCGGCGAAGGCAAGACCCTGACCAGCACCCTGGCGGTCGTCCTCAACACCCTGGCCGGGGGGAGCGTCCACGTGGTCACGGTGAACGACTACCTGGCCCGTCGTGACGCCCTCTGGATGAAGCCGATCTACGACCTGCTCGGGGTCTCGGTCGGCTGGCTCCAGGAAGGCGACGTCCCGATGACCCGCAGGGCCAAGTACGCATGTGACGTCACCTACGGGACGAACTCCGAGTTCGGGTTCGACTACCTGAGGGACAACATGGCCACCTCGATCGAGGAGAAGGTCCAACGCGGCCACGACTTCGCGATCGTCGACGAGGTCGACAACATCCTGATCGACGAGGCCCGGACCCCGCTGATCATCTCTGGTGCCCCGGAGCAGGCGGCCCAGACGTACTACACCTGCGCCCGTCTGGCCAAGACGCTGAAGGGGGTTCCGGCCAAGGCGAAACTGAAGTCACAGGGCGAGACCCGCGACACCTCGGACGCCGACTACGACTTCGAGTTCGACGAGAAGCACAAGACCGTCGCTCCGACCGAGCGCGGCGTTGCCGCCGCCGAGAAGTTCCTCGGGGTAGACCACCTCTACACGGCGGAGAACGGCAACATGGTCAACCACCTGATCCAGTCGCTCAAGGCCGAGTCCCTCTACAAGAAGGACAAGGACTATGCGGTGGTCGACGGCGAGGTGATGATCATCGACGAGTTCACCGGCCGGATCCTCGAGGGCAGGCGTTGGTCCGAGGGCCTGCACCAGGCGGTCGAGGCCAAGGAGGGCGTGGCGATCAGGGAGGAGAACCAGACCCTCGCCACGATCACCCTCCAGAACTACTTCCGCCTCTACGACAAGCTCTCCGGGATGACCGGTACGGCCCTCACCGAGGCGGTCGAGTTCATGAAGATCTACGAGGTTCCGGTGGTCGAGATCCCGACCAACGAAGCGGTCCTTCGCGACGATCAGAACGACCAGATCTACAAGACCCGCGACGGCAAGTGGCACGCGGTGGTCAGGGAGATCGTCGACCGCCACGCCACCGGCCAGCCGATCCTCGTCGGGACGGTCTCGGTCGAGACCTCGGAGATGATCTCGGAAGCGCTCGACCGTGAGGGAATAGAGCACGTCGTCCTCAACGCGAAGCCCGAATACGCTGAGCGCGAGGGCGAGACGATCGCCCAGGCGGGCAGGAAGGGTGCGGTCACGATCGCCACCAACATGGCCGGCCGCGGAGTCGACATCAAGCTCGGCGGCGACCCGGAGGGAATGGCCCAGGCGGACCTGAAGCGCCGGGGTATCGAGCGCGGGGACGAGAACTACGAGGTGGAACTCGACAAAGAGGTCGCCGTCCTGAGGCCGCCCTGTGAAGCCGAGAGGGAGGAGGTACGCGAGCTCGGTGGCCTGTTCATCCTCGGGACCGAACGCCACGAGTCCCGGCGAATCGACAACCAGCTTCGCGGCCGATCGGGCCGCCAGGGCGACCCCGGAGCCTCGCGTTTCTTCCTCTCGGCCGAAGACGACGTGATCCGGCTGTTCGCCGGGGACCGGATCTACAACATCATCGACCGCCTCGGACCGGTGGACGACGACGGCAACGAGATACCTCTCGAGTCGAAGATGCTCACCCGGACGATCGAGAACGCCCAGAAGAAGGTCGAGGAGCAGAACTTCCTGATCCGGAAACGGGTGCTCGAGTACGACGACGTGATGAACGAGCAGCGCCGGATCGTCTACCGCTACCGCGGCGAGATCCTCGAGGGCAGGGATATGTCGGACGTGGCCAGGACCGAACTCGACGGGGTGGTCGGCCGGTTGGTCGAGGAGTACACGCCCGGTGACTTGGTCGAGGAGTGGGACCTGCCGGGCCTCGATGGACAGCTCCGTTCGATCTGGCCGAGCTCCGTCGACGTCGCTGGGCTCGACCCCCATATGGTCGACCGTGACGCCCTGACCGAGGAGTTGGTGGCTGATGCCCAAAAGGCCTACGACGAGCGGGAGCAGGAACTCGGCACCGAGCTGATGCGCTACCTCGAGCGGACGATCCTCCTGCAGGTGATCGACAACCGCTGGCGGGAGCACCTCTACGACATGGATTACCTCAGGGAGGGCATCCACCTGCGGGGCTTTGCCCAGATCGACCCCCTGGTCGCCTACAAGAACGAGGGTTTCTCGATGTTCGAGGAGCTGATGAACTCGATCTGGGAGGAGTACGCGAAGCTGGTCTTCAACGTCGAGGTCGAGGTCGAAACGCAACAGCCCGACGGCTCCTTCGCAGTGACCGAGGAGGGCTTCGGCGGCCTCGACTACTCAGGTGGCACCCTCGACGAGCAGCCCTCGGCACTGACCGAACCGGTGGCCGGGGAAGAGGGGGCCGATGAGGTCGCGGTGGCCGCGGCCCAGCCCGCGCAGCAGTCGGTGGTCCAGGGCGCGGGCGGGACGGCCACCAAGGTCAAGTCCGATCGCGAGAACATCGGCCGGAACGACCCATGCTGGTGCGGCTCGGGCAAGAAGTACAAGAAGTGCCACGGCGCCTGACGCCGGATGGCTGAGGATCCGGAGCAGCCGGCGCGGACCTTCGTCGAGGCCTTCAACGATCGCGACCTCGACCGTTTCGTCGAGATCGTCGATCCCGAGGTGGAGCTCCACTCGATGCGGGGGACCGTGAAGGGGAGGGAGGCGGCCCGTGGGTGGGCGACGAGGGCCCCGGGTGGCGTCCAGCAGACGATCGAGATCGTCGGTTCAGAGACTGCCCCCGGAAGGGTTCTCCTGGATATCGATCGGGTCTGGAACTGGGCCGAGGACGGGAGCTACGCCTCGACCGACGAGATGGCCTGGCTTTTCGGGGTCGAGGACGGCCTGGTCACCTCGTGGCGGCCGTTCGAGGATCGGGCCGAAGCTCGGGCGGCCCTTCGGGAGGCCTG
>CAITDZ010000055.1 GCA_903891285.1 uncultured Solirubrobacterales bacterium | reverse complement strand
GCCGAAGCCCCCTTCCGGGCGGACGAAGTCCTCCTGGTCCCTCGGCGGATCACCCCTCAGGGCGAAGATGTTCTCGATCCCGATCGCCTGGAGCCGGTCCAGGGTGGCACCGAGGCCTTCGGCGTCCTCGCCGACGCAGCTCAGGTGGGCCAGCACCTCGAGGCCGACCTCGTCCTTCAGCTGCTCGGTGATCGCGACCGTTCCCTCCCGGGTCGAGCCGCCGGCCCCGTAGGTGACCGAGACGAAGTCGAGGTCGAGCCCGGCAAGGTCACGGGCCGTGGCGAGGAGGTTCTCGCGTCCCTCGTCGGTCTTCGGGGGGAAGAACTCGACCGAGAAGACCGGCCTCCCATTGCCGATCATGTCCGGAATCCGCATCGAACAAGGGTAGAGCAGGTCCGGAATCAGTCCGGGGCGAGCCCCTCACCGGTAATCGTCAACCAGAAGGTCCTGGAGAGGATCCTGAGGTCGAGCAGGAAGGAGCGCCGGTCGACGTACTCGACGTCCAGCTCGATCCGCTCCTCCCAGGGGATCCCGGCCCGTCCCTGGACCTGGGCCCAGCCGGTGATCCCGGGCAGGACTTCGAGCCGGCGGCGCTGGTGGGGGGTGTAATCGACGACCTGGGCCGGAATGGTCGGCCGGGGGCCGACCAGGGCCATCTCGCCCCTGAGAACGTTGAACAGGTTCGGTAGTTCGTCGAGCGAAGTCCGCCTGAGCCACCTGCCGGTCCGGGTGACCCTGGGGTCGTCCCTCGTCACAGCGGTGCCGATCCCAACCGGGTCCGAGCCCGGAACCATCGTCCTGAGCTTCAGCAGCTCGAACTCCTCGCCGTTCCTGCCGACCCTGGTCTGCCGGTAGATCGCGGACCCGCCCCCCTCGAGCCGGATCAACAGGGAGGCGATGGCGAGCAACGGCAGGGAGAGCACCAGGAGGAAGGTCCCGAGCAGGAGGTCGAACAGGCGGCTCATCGGGTCCCCTCCGCCTTCTCCCAGGTGCCGGGCCTTCCCTGGCGGGCGCGGTCCCACAGCCCTAGCGCGATGGAGGCGGTGGTCATCAGGTAATAGCGGGCGATCCGGAACGGCAGGAGGGGAATCCACCGGCCGAGCAACCCGGCCACGACGAAGAGGACCTGGAGGGCGAAGGTGATCACGTAGAAAGTCCCGTCGCCAAGGAGAAGTGCATTGGCGACGAACAGGAACAGGTGGAGCAGTGGCGTCGCGTAGCGGAGCAGGCGGTGGGAGAACACCTCGAAGCCGTAGGCCACGCCGTAGCCGCGGAGGTCAGCCAGTCGTTCGCCGATCAGGATGTCCCAGAGGCCGACCATCATCCGGCGCTTCCTCTTCAGCTCGCCCTCGAGGCTCGGAACGACCTGTTCCGTGGCACGGGCCTCGGGTCGGTAGAGCGAGAGCTCGCCATGCCGGGCGAAAGCGGCCGGGAAGGAGAGGTCGTGGCTGCCGGTGGCCCCGAGCGGGATGTAGGAGGAGCTTCGGACGGCGTAGATCGCCCCGTTTCCGGCGGTAACCCCGGCCAGGTCCGATTCGAGCCGGCGGACCTTCATCTCCCAGGCCCAGTAGGCACCCTCGAGGTTGCCACCATCGGGCCCGGTGAAGGTGACCTGACCACAGACGTAGCTGACCCGGGGGTCCCCGAACGGCCCGATCAGTTCCCTCAGGGCATCCGGCTCCCAGGCGGAGTTGGCGTCCGAGAAGACCAGGATCTCCCCGCGGGCCCGGGCGACCGCAGCGTCCTGGGCCGCCGCCTTCCCCTCCCTCGGCAGGTCGAGTACGAGGTCGGCTCCGGCGGCCTCGGCGGCAGCGACCGTGCCGTCGCTCGAGCCGTCCGAGGCGACGATCACCTCGACCAGCTCCTCCGGGTAGTCGAGCTGGCTGGCATTCGCGACCTTGGAAGCGATCACATCTTCTTCGTCGTAGGCCGCGATGATCACCGACACCAGAGGTAGCTCCGGGCCTTCCGGCTCCTCCGTGGCCGCGCCGGGAAATGGCTGGGTCGGGGGTCGGACCCGTCCCGAGCCGTGGCCCCTTCCCAGGGCGACCAGTACCCAGAGCACGGCCGGGTAGCCGAGATGGGTGAAGAAGATCAGGCCGAGGCTGACCCAGAAGACGACCTCCAGGAAGACGGTCACCGGCGGGCCTCCGCGATCGCCCCTTCGTAGACCGCGATCGTCTGCTCGGCCACCCGGTCCCAGGAGAGTTCTGACTCGGCGAGCGCAGCCGCCCGGCGTTCCAACTCCACCCGGGTGTCGTCGTGCTCGACCAGATCCCGGATCGCGAGGGCGAGTGTGGCCGGATCCTCCGGCGGCACTGCGACCACTGCGTCGGTCCTCCCGGCCAGCTCGCCAGGACCACCCAGGTCGGTCACGACCATCGCCTTGCCGAAGGCGAGGCCGGCGTGGAGGACGCCGGACTCGTCCCGGCTTCGGTACGGGAGTACGAGGACGTCTGCCCGTTCCATGAGTGAACGGATCTCCCCTTCCTCGACGAACCTGCTGACCACTCGACTGCCCCCGGGAAGGGCATCGGCCCGGGCGGTCAGCTCCTGCAGCTCACCCTCCGGGAGCTTCGGCTTGCCGACGATCCAGAGCTCGGCTTCCGGAACCTCCGCCATCGCTTCGACCAGCAGGTCGAGCCCCTTGTTCGGACGGATCAGGCCGAAGAAAAGGACGACGGGGCGGTTCGGGGCGGTGGCCGAGAGCGGTGCCGGCAGGGCCAGGGGCTCGACCCGGGTCAGGTAGTCGAAGGCCCCGTGGGGGATGACGGCAACCCGGTCCGGATCCAGACCGGCAGCGACCAGGCGGTCCCGGGCCGCCTCGGTCAAGGCGATCGTGCGGTCCATCCCGGACAGCAGCTCGACCACTCCCCTGAACGCCCTGCCTCCTTCTGGCAGGTGGTGGGCAGTCATCACCCGCGGGCGGAAACTGGGGAGGAAGTGGCGGTCGAAGCCCGGAGCGGTCAACCACTGGTAGTGGACGAGGTCCTGGTCGGTGCCGATCGTCTTCGAGAAGCGGGCGAGGTCACCCAGGTGCTCGATCGCCTTGAAAGGGAGGCGGAGGGGGGCACTCCCCCCACGAGCTCCGGAGCGTCGGTAGAAGCTCTCGGTCACCTGGCAGCCCGGGGCATCCGGTACCTCCCCATGGAGGAACCTGGAGGTCAGCAGTTCGACCTCCACCCCCCTTGCCGCAAGGGCCGAAGCCAGACTGCGGTCGTAAGGCGGGGTGAGGGCCGATGGATCGACCATCTTTACGCGCACGGGGCGGATTATCGTCTGCCCGCGTGGACTTGGAGATCTCTTACTGCGTCGTGAACAACGACGGCCGCGAGTACCTCCTCGCCTGCCTCGAGGCGATCCGGAAAAACGGCCCACCGGGGGCGCCGTCCGAAGTGCTGGTCCTCGACAACGCCTCGACCGACGGCTCGGCCGAGGCGGTCCGCGAAAGGTTCCCGGAGGTCGAGCTGATCGAGCTCGACCGAAAGCAGGGCAAGGCCGCCAACGACAGCCTGCTACTGCGGAAGGCAAGGGGCCGTTACTGCCTGCTGTTGAACGAGGACTCCGAGGTGCTGCCGGGTGCGGTCGAGGCACTCCTGGGTGCTCTCGAGGCTGAGGCTGAGGCCGGGGCGGCCGGGGCACAGCTCGAAGATGCCGAAGGGAAGGGATACGCCTGCGCCTGGCGTTTCCCGGGGATCCGCTCGGCAGTCGTCGGGGCGCTCTTCCTCCACCGACGCCTGACGGTCCAGAGCGGGGGTACCGCGATCCGCGAAGTCGACTGGGTCCAGTCGAGCGCGATGATGGTTCGACGGGAGGCCGCCGCCGAGGTCGGCTACCTCGACCCCGACTTCTTCGTCTACTACGACGAGTGCGACTTCTGCCTGAGGCTCGCCGAGGCCGGGTGGAAGACGCTCTACGTGCCCGATGCGAAGGCGATCCACCACGACCAGCTGGCGACCGACCTCTCGGCCGGTCTGCCGCGGATCGTCGAGTTCCATCGAAACCGCGACATCTACATGAGGAAGCACCACTCCAGGGCCGCCGCCCTCGCGGTCCGGGTTCTGACCTCGTTCAGCTACGCGGTCCGGTCGGTGGTCGCCCTGCTGCT
>CAITDZ010000054.1 GCA_903891285.1 uncultured Solirubrobacterales bacterium | reverse complement strand
ACTTCGGCCAACGCGATCAGCATCGGGCTGCTCGGTTACGTGGTCGGCTCGCTCGGGGATTCCTTCGTCTCGGACAGGCTCGGAAGGCGCCCGGCCCTCACCCTTTCGGTGGTCCTGGTGGTCGTCGGTGCCCTGATCACCGCCTTCAGCGAATCATTCAACATGCTGCTGGTCGGGCGGTTCATCTCGGGGATGGGGATCGGCGCCGAAATCGCCTCGGCAGCCGCATACCTGAACGGGGTCTCGCCCTCGCGGGTCCGGGGCCAGGCAGGGTCGAAGGCCGTCTTCTGGGGCTATCTCGGCATCGCAGTGACTCCCTTCATCGCACTCGCGCTCGTCCCCAACTTCACCGATGGCTGGAGGGTGTTGTTCCTGATCGCGGCGGTCGGTGGGCTGATCGTTCTGCCAATGCGAAGGAGGCTCCCCGAGTCCCCCCGTTGGCTGGTCGCCGAGGGAAGGGACGAAGAGGCGCTCAAGCTGGTCGAGGAAGCCGAGCGATATGCGGCCGGCCAACCTGAGCCTCCGGAACCGCAGGAGCTGAAGCCGGCCGCGAAGCTCCGTCCTTTCAAGGTGACTGCCGTCCTCTTCTTCCTGGTCTGGGTCATCTACTACGTCGCCAACTACGGCTGGCTGACCCTCGCCCCGACCCTGCTGACCGACCAGGGCTTCACCCTGACCACCAGCCTGACCTTCCTGTGCCTGACCGGGATCGGGTTCGTGGTCGGAGCTGCGGCAGCGGTCCGCTACAGCGAGAGGTTCGAGCGGAAGTTCTCGATCGCGATCAGCCTGGTCGTCTTTGCGTTGAGCCTGGCGGTGATCGGGCTGTTCCCGGAAGGCCCGGTGATCATGGCCTTCGGCTTCATCGTCTCGTTCACGATCGGGTTCGGAGTACCGCTGATGTACGTCCTGACGGCCGAGCAGTACTCGACCCAGACCAGGGCCCGCGGGGTGGCGATCGGTGATGGACTCGGCCACCTCGGGGGAGCCACAGCGCCCCTCCTGATCCTTCCGGCGGCGGCCGTCGGCTTCTTTTGGGGGATGGGGGTGATGGCGCTTGCCGGCCTGATCACCGTGGGCCTCATCCTGCTCAGCCAGGGGATGACCGGCAGGGCCGAGTGACCGGAGCCGCTCGCCCCGACCGGCTCGACGGACGGACGAGCGTCGAAACGCCGTGGGGAACGCTCCGTTTGGCAGAGCGTGGCGGGGTGATCGTCCGCCTGGTCTTCGGGGAAGGTCTCGATCCGACGAGGGTCGACCCCGACCTGGGGGGAGGCCGAGCGAGTGCCCTTGCCGGGGAGGTCGGTCGTCGGATCAGGGAAGGCGAGGACCTCGAAGGCATCCCCTTCGAGGTATCCGGCACTCCCTTTCAGGAGGGGGTCTGGAGGGAGCTGACTCGGATCCCCCGCGGCGAGGTGGTGACTTACGGGGAGCTCGCCCGCCGGGTCGGCAACCCGGGTGCCGCGAGGGCGGTCGGATCGGCCTGCGGCGCTAACCCGGTCTCGCTTCTCGTTCCCTGCCACCGGGTTATCGCTGCAGATGGCTCGCTCGGTAGTTACCGCTGGGGGACGGTCCGGAAGGCGAAGATCCTCGGGTCGGAAGGGGTGGACCTGGTCGGCCCGCCGCTCCGGCAGGCCGCCTGACTCAGGCTGGGCGGGGTTCGGTGGGCCGGTAGGCGCACCAGGCACCGAACAGGACGGCCGCTACGAGCGCGCCGAGCCAATGGAGTCCCAGCACCACGAAGAGGATGCTTGGGATGCCGACCAGGATCGCCCCGAGGATGGTTCGGCCAGTGGGCAGGTTGAGAATCAGGGAGGTTCCCCAGGCGCAGGCGAGCCAGGCGACGGGGCCGGAGAGCCAGCCCCAGTTCTCGAAGAAGGAGTGGGGCAGGAGCAGGGCGAGGATCACCGAGACCACCGCGACCAGCACCACCTGGACCAGGAAGGCCTTGGCCATCGTCCGCCCGTCGAATCCGGATCCTCGTTCGTCCATGCCGAACCCCAACCTATACTCGACCGGTGCCGGGTGAGGCTTGGAACAAGCGCGCAGGGGCGGGCATCGAAAGGGAAGGGGAACAGGCCCCTCGCTTCACCCTCGCCGCCCTCGTCCTTCTCCTGGTAACCGGACTCGCGGTCGGGACGAGTCAGGGCGGGCCCCCCGAGAATCCGCTCAAGGCGGCCGAGCTCTCCCAGAAGGGCCGGAAGCTGATCCTCGAGGTGAAGACCCGACCAGAGGTGGCGGTCTCCTCCTTCCAGAGGTTCCCCGACGTCACCCAACGCTCAGCCGCCTACCTCTGCGCGGAGTTCGACGCCCTCAAGGGCGGACTGACGAGGAGGATCTGCATCGGCGGCGAGAAGGACCGGAGGCGCTTCGTCGGCCTCGGCCTCGTCTCACCATCGGGCAAGGTGAGTGGGGAGCGGACGGTCCCGGCGACGGTCCTGCGGGAGACCCCCCACCGGATCACGGTCGCCCTGGTACCGGGTGATGCCGGACTCGGCCCCGGCCGCTACCGATGGCGGGCTATCTATTCCGACGGAGCGTGCGAGGAGGGCGCCGTCTCCTGCGGTTACGCCCTGCCCGAGAGGAGCTGGGCCAGGTATCGGGTCCGGCCGGTCGACCCGGTCGGTTGCACGGGCGGAAACGGACAGGTCGTCCGGAGCGGACCGTCGGCCAGGCGACGGGTGGCCCTCACCTTCGATGACGGTCCGAGTTCCTACACGCCCCAGGTCCTCTCGATCCTCGAGCGGTTCCGGGTCAAGGCGACCTTCTTCGTGGTCGGCAGCATGGTCGCGGCCGACCCGGGGACGGCCCGGCGGATAGTTGCCGAGGGCCACGAGATCGCCAATCACTCCTACTCGCACCCGATCCTCCCGTCCAGGTCGGAGCTGGTCAGCACCAATGGGGTGATCCGGAAGACGACCCGGTTCAGGCCGTGTCTCTTCCGCCCCCCGTACGGTGCACTCGATTCGAGGCTCGCCCGGGACTCGGGGGCCGAACGGATGAAGACGATCCTCTGGAACGTCGACACGGTCGACTGGCGGACCCCCGGGTCGGGCTCGATCGCCTCGACCGCCGGTGGCGCCAGCGCCGGCTCGATCGTCCTGATGCACGACGGCGGAGGTCCCAGGGGCCAGACGGTGGCGGCCCTGCCCTCGATCATCTCGTCACTGAAGCGCCGGGGACTCAAGCCGGTAACGGTCTCGAAGCTGCTCGGGAACAAGACGATCTGGCGCCCTCGCTGAGCGAAGTTCCTGCGCCCCGAAGAGTGGGTCTTCAGGGAAGCGCGGAGTAGTTGCCGTCCCAGCCGTCGCCCAGGCAGGGTGCGCCGCCGCAGACAACGGCCGGGTCGATGAATCCGTTCGGTTGGAGGAAGGTCGAGATCATCGCGATCGGCCCGGTTGCCCCTCGCGGCGCTCCGTGCGGGTCTTCCCAGTCCGGATTCGGGGGAACGTTCGCGTAAGGGGGGACACCCGTCCCGATCAGCTGGCTCGGGTTCGACGGGTTCGGCCTGGGCGGGCCACCGTCCCAGTAGATGATCGAGTTGCCGGAGAACGGGAACTGACCGGCCGAAAGCCGGGGCACGTTCCATAGGGCCTCGTAGTTCGGCCACCGCCTCGGATCGATGGGTACCGCGTTGGTCGATGCCCCGATCGTCCGGGCCTGGACGTCGCTCGCGAAGTTCGACACCTGGTGGTCGCCGAGCGCGATGTGCATCGAGACAGTGTGCTCGGGGGTACCGGGTGGGGGATCGTCGGTCATCACGTGGGAGTAGCCGTTCGGCTCGCCCCGGTCCCAGAGCATCTGGATCAGACTGAGGACGAGCGGCCTCACCAGTTCGTCCTGGTAGGCCTCGTACATGATCTCGGCGTAGTCGGGCCAGTCCGAGGAACGGGCGAGCAGGGTGGAGTAGTTCATCGCGCCCACGATCAGTGCGGACCGGGTGAAGTCGGGCGAAAGTGCAGTCAGGGGCCCACCCATGATTCCGCCCTGGCTCGCCCCTACGTAATAGACCTCGTTTGGGCGGATGATCCGGTTCCCCGGAGTGGTTCCATCGCCATCCTGGAATGCCGGGTGGGAGGCAAAACCGTTCGGGTGGACCAGCAGGCGGGCCAGGAAGAGTTCGTTCAGGAGTCCCTGCTGGAGTCGATCCGCCACCCAGTGGAAGTTCGAGAGGTCCTGCAGGGCAATTGCGATCGTGCCCAGGTCCCCGGAAGACATCCCGATCTCGTCGGTCGCGCAGGCCAGCATGCCCTGCCCGTTGGCAAGGACCGGGTTGACCCCACCCCTTACCTCGTTGGCCGATCCGACCAGTCCATGGCCGTAGACGTAGGGCCGGAGGCTGGCCGCTCCGGGGGTGAGTCCGGAGGTCGGGACGATGCACTGAAAGTTCGCCTGCCAGTTTCCATTCCGGGTCGGGAGGCCGTCTTCGCCGAGGTTGAACTTGCCCGTGGTGAAGCAGCCCGGTTCCATGAAGCAGGGGACGGTGAAGGTCCCCTGGATTCTCCGGGCGATCGCCGGGTTGGTGTCACCCGAGACCGAAGTCACGTTGAACGAGGGCGAGACGCCCTCGACGATCCCGTTGGAGAGGTTGGTATCGCCGAGTTCGGCAAAGGCACGGTTACGCATGCTGAGAGCCCGGCCGTAGTTGTTCCCGTTGCTTGCCGTAGTGAAGTCCCAGGCGAGGTAGAGGCTCGAGCGCTTTACCTTTGCCCGGCGAAGGACGCGAAAGATCCCCTCGAAGTGCTCGCGGCGCTGGTTGACCGCGCGCTGCCCGGAGGGTAGCGAGTCACGGAAGTAGCGAAAGGCAGCAGGTGCCTCGAGCTTTCGGCCCTTCGCGTTGACGAGGTTCCTGAGCGCGACCACGTACCTGCGTCCGGGCTCGAAGTTGACCGCCGGGCTGATGATCATCGCCCGCTTCGCGTCGGTCGAGGCGTTGGCATCGACCTCGACCCAGATTGGCCACCTCTTCGCCGTCTTCGTGTCGATTACCACCGCCCTCTGGCCCTTCTTCGAGTAGCGGCTGAGCGCGGCGAGTCCGACGAAACCGTTCTTCTTCACTGCTGCCTCGGAGTCGACTCCAGGGACCTTGAGCATGATCGGCTGGCCGTGGCTGAAGCCGTCGGAGGGGAGGTAGTCGGCCGCCGCGATGGGCTTTCCTGATTTATTGCGGGGCATCGCTCCGTCGGTCAGGGCCAAACGCCTTTTCGTGGGCGACGAGTTGTCGGTGCGGGTGTAGTAGTCGTTGGGGAAGGGGAGGAGGCAGGTGTCATCGCTCGGCCTGGCGATGAAGTCGCAGGCTTCGGCCCGGGACAGGTCGACCGGTGGCAGACGACAGCCGGAGAGGTTTCGCTCCATCTCGGCCTGGGTCGAGCCCCGACCGGCCCCCCTGGCCTTGATCAGGAAAGTCCGAGCTCCACAATCTCTCGCACCCCTCCTGGCCTTCCCGGTCAGGCGGACCCTCGCGATGGCCCGGCCCGACGGGCCGACGAGGACCCTCCTGGGGGCAGAGGATCGAGTCAGTCCCTGATCGAAGGTCTTCGAAAAAGCCGTGAGTGACACCCTGGCGCCGGCGGGAGCGCGGACCTCGACGGTGAGCCCACTGCCGAGAGCCGACTTCTGGTCGGCATCGACGATCCTGACCCCAACCTTGGCCGCCTGAGCCGTGGGTGCGGCCGAGGCGACGGCCCCAATGAGCGCCGCGAACAAGACCCCGACGAGCTTTCCCTTCGACCTGCGCAATTCCAGCCTCCCTCCGACCCAAAGTATCACGGGGTCTGCGCTGGATATGGGTTCTGGGAGGTCTCTTGCCTCAACCCGGGCAATCCGATGCCCGGGGTCATCGGTTTGGCAGAGTGGAGGGTCGCCCCGGATAGCCAGACAGCACCGTTCACTCAGTCGCTGTGTTGGAGCCAGGGAGACGAGATTTGAGGCGCATGCAGACGAACAGGGAAAGAATCCGCCCCCGCTTCCTTGCGGCCGCCCTGGCCGGGCTTCTGGCTGCCCTGACCCTGCTCGTGCCTTCTTCGGGGGCGAGCGCCGAGACCTCGCCGTTCGAGAGGGCCGGGATGTGGATCTGGTACGTCGATGACTCCCAGGGAGGCTCGGTCGCCCGGATCGTTCGGCGGGCAAGGGCCTCGAGGATCGGCACGGTCTACATCAAGTCGGCTGACGGCACCGGCACCTGGAGCCAGTTCACCAAGTCGCTGGTCTCCCAGCTCAAGGCGGCCGGGCTGAGCGTCTGTGGGTGGCAGTACGTCTACGGTCGGAGCCCTATCGGGGAGGCCCGAGCGGCCGCGGTCGCGAAACAACGTGGGGCCGATTGCTTCGTGATCGATGCCGAGACCGAGTACGAAGGGAACTACGCCGGAGCCGACCTCTACATCCGCAAGCTGAGGCAGCTGGTCGGCAACTCTTTCCCCCTGGGCTTGAGCACCTTCCCGTACGTCCATTACCACCAGGCATTCCCCTATTCGGTCTTCATGGGGCCGCGCGCTGCGACCTGGAACCTCCCCCAGATCTACTGGCACACGATCGGCGACTCGGTGAGGGAGTCGGTCGGGATCACCTGGTACCAGAACCGTCTCTACAAAAGGCCGATTCGGCCCCTCGGCCAGACCTACGAGAACCCCCCGCTCAACGAATTGACCGAATTCCGTCGGCTGATGCTTGCCTACGACGCGATCCCCAGCTGGTGGTCCTGGCAGGAGACGAACGGGGCCGAATGGGATCGACTCGGTCTGGCCGTCCGGAGTGCCCCTGCCAACTACGAGCCGATCACCTCGTTCCCGACCCTCCGCAAGGGGAGCGCCGGCGATCAGGTCGTCTGGATGCAGCAGCACCTGGTCGGTGCCGGTCTCGAGTCACCGATCAGCGGAATCTTTGGAACCAAGACCAGGAGTGCGGTCCGGGAGTTCCAGGGGTCGAGGGGCATCAAGTCCGACGGCGTGGTCGGCGGCGCGACCTGGAGGGCCCTGCTCAAGGTGACGCCGGTCAGGGTTCTCTGGGGATCGGCCCGTTCGGCAGGTGGCCGCCGGTCCGGGTCGCTGGGCGCCTCCGCGCCGCTCTCGGCCAGCATCCCGGCAGTCCGCAACGAGCTGGCCGGCGCCCCGAGCCGCTAGGCGGGGCCTAGCGTCGTCTCGAGCTCCCCGATCTTCGCGGAGCTGACCACCACCCTGTCGCCGTCCTTCAGCCATACCCGGGGGTCACGACCGCTGCCGACTCCCGACGGTGTCCCGGTCGAGACGATGTCCCCCGGCTCGAGGGTCATCCAGGAGGAGAGCCGGGAGACCAGCTCCGGCACGGAGAAGATCAGATCGGCCGTGGTCGAGGACTGCATCTCCTCGTCGTTCAGCGTCAGGGAGAGGTCGATCCCGTCGGGTGGTCCGACCTCGTCGGGCGTGACCAGCCATGGTCCGCACGGAGCCGATCCGTCGAAGACCTTCCCCGGCATCCACTGGGGGGTAAGGAACTGGAGGTCGCGCGCCGAGAGGTCGTCGAGCAGGGTGTAGCCGGCAATGTGGTCGAGGGCATCGTCGACCGGCACGTCCTTCGCCCGGCGGCCGACCACGAATGCGACCTCCGCCTCGAAGTCGACCTTGTCGCTGGTCCTGGGCAGGGGCACAGTTGCCCCGGTACCGACCAGGGCGTTCGGGAACTTTGCGAAGACGGTCGGTGCCTCGGGGATGTCGAGCCCGAACTCCTCGGCGTGGGCCCGGTAGTTCAGTCCGATGCAGATGACCTTGTCCGGGTCGGGGATCGGCGGCCCGAGGGTCCAGGGCTCCCCGACCGGACTCCCCCCGTGGTTCCCGGTGAGGAGCTGAGCCAGCTCCCCGACCCGGTCGAGGGCGATCAGCTCACGAAGACTCGTCCGTTCGCCGTCGCCGAGTAGATCCCAGGCGTCGAACAGGGCTTCCCCATCGAAGACCCCTGCCCTCGTGACGCCTTCGCTCGAGTAAGTCGCGAGCTTCACCGCCGGGAGGTTACGCGGCCCGGGCGGGGATTGCGATAATCAGGGGACCGGCCGTAGGGTCGGCCCGGGCAGACCGGATCCCGGGGGTGTAGCTCAGTTGGTTAGAGCGCTGGCCTGTCACGCCAGAGGCCGCGGGTTCGAGTCCCGTCACTCCCGTAGCAGCGGACTGGAAAGCGGAATGACGGAGTCGAGGGGAGTGACTGAGCGTTGATCGACCTGAGGGTGATCGTGGGGAGCGTGAGGCCCGGCCGGGTCGGGCTCGCAGTCGGGACATGGTTCGAGGACCTGGCCCAGTCGGACGGCAGGTTCGAGTCGACCATGCTCGACCTTGCCGAGCTCGACCTGCCATTGATGGACGAACCCGAGATGCCGGGTCGGCGGAAGTACGAGAAGGAGCACACAAAGAAGTGGAGCGCCCTGGTCGAGCCGGCCGATGCCTTCGCGCTCGTCTCTCCCGAATACAACGCGGGCCCCTCCCCGGCACTGAAGAACGCCTTCGACTACCTCTACCACGAGTGGAGCTACAAGCCGGTCGGATTCGTCAGCTACGGAGGTGTATCCGGCGGTATGCGTGGCGTCCAGGCCTTCAAGCCGAACCTGCTCCAGTTCTCGATGATGCCGGTTCCCGAGGGAGTGGTCATTCCCTTCGTCGACTCGATGATCGGCGAGGATGGTGCCTTCCACCCGACAGAGGCGGTCGAGCATGGTGCCGCCAACCTGCTCGATTCGCTGGCAAAGTGGGCCGAAGCCCTGAAGACGATGAGGGAATAGGAGGCGTTGCAACCATGTCCGAGCTGATCCACACCTGCTACCGGGTCTTCGACGTCGAGCGATCGGTGACCTTCTACGAGGAACTCGGCCTGGTCGAGATGGGGCGGATGAACATCCGCGACGAGGCGATCAACGTCTTCATGGGCTTCGAGGGTGATGGACCGAGGCTCGAGCTCACCTTCAATCTGGGCCGGAAGGAGCCCTATGAGATCGGCACCGGCTACGGGCATGTGGCGATCACGGTCGAGGACCTCGACGCGGTCCTCGGGAAGCTCTCCCTCGCCGGGATCGAGCCGGAGAAACCGCCCTACACGGTCTCGGATGGGGGTTCGAGACTCTGCTTCGTCCAGGACCCGGACGGCTATCGGGTCGAGCTGATCGAGAAGAGCGGCTAGCCGTCCCGGGCCACCACCCGCAGGGTGGTCAGCTCCCGGTCGGTCGCCCCGCGGACGTAGCCTCCCCCTTCGACCGCTTCCCGGACGTAGTCGAGGGTCTCCCTCGTGAGGACCTCCCCCGGCAGGACGTTCGGGATCCCCGGTGGGTAGGTGGCGAGGGGCTCCGCCCCGATCCGACCCTCGGCGTCGTCGAAGGGGACGACGTCCTGGGGGGCCAGGAAGGCTTCGCGCGGAGTCATCCTCGGTTCCCCCCACGGTGGCGGAGGCGCGAACTCGGGAATCACCTCGGGCTCTTCGACTCCCAGGTCGATCAGGGTGGTCTCGATCCCGTCGAGCAGCCGGCGGGCCCTTGCCGGGGTGCCGGTGCCCATCCCGAACACCGCGACGATCACCGTATCCGCGGCAAGCTCGACGTGGGCGTTGGCGATGTCCCGCAGGCCTTCGGCCATCCGGTAGCCGGTCATCCCGGTTCCGCGGACGTCGATCGTCAGCCGGAGCGGATCCCATGCGTGGACGCTCTCACGCTCGAGCAGTCTGGTCCCGATCACCTCGATCCCCGGCATTCCGTCGAGCTCGGTTCGGGCCTCGTCGAGCACGGCGATCGTCTCCCCGAGCAGTTCCTCCCCGTGGACGGCCGCCTGGCGTCGTGCCGCATCGAGCGACCCGCAGAGGAGTGAGTTGGGGGAGGTCGTCTCGGTCATCGAGACGCATCGGTCGATGATCTCCTGGTCGAAACGGCCGCTGCCCAGGTGGAGCATCGCCGACTGGCCGATCGAGCCGACGATCTTGTGGGTCGAGGAGATGACCAGGTCGGCGCCCGAGTCGAGCGCGTCACGCGGCAGGGCGGGGTGGAACCGGAGGTGTGCCCCCCAGGCCTCGTCGACCACCAGCGGGATGCCACGGGAATGGGCGACCTCGGCCAGCGAGGCGACGTCGGCAGCGGCCCCGAAATAGGTGGGCGAGACGATGATTGCGGCGGCTGCATCGGGCCGCTCTTCGAGTGCTCGCTCCAGGTCTTCAGGCATCAGGCAGTGGGCCACCCCCAGCTCCGGATCGATCTCGGGGGCGGCAAAGTGGGGTACGAGCCCGGCCATGATCATCCCGTCGATGACCGAGGAGTGAACGTTTCGCTGGGCGACCAGGGACTTTCCGGAGTGGGCGACTGCGAGGCACATCGCCTGGTTTCCCTGGGAGGCACCGTTGAGGAGGAACCAGGTCCGCTCGGCCCCCCAGGCATCGGCCGCCAGCTCCTGGGCCTCCTGGAACGGGTTCGGGTCGCCAACGTCGATTCCCTTGATCAGGGCCGGGATGTCGTCGGTCAGTGCGGTCTGGCCGGCCAGCAGCCGGAGGGAATCGTCTGCCCCGACCCCTCCCTGGTGTCCCGGAACGTTGAACCGTCCCGGGTCACTCCGGGCGTAGGCCAGGAGAGCATCGACGTAGGGCGTTCGATCCTGGTCGGGCACCGGGCGAGTCTAGAGCCGACGCCCTGGACCGGGTTGCGCCCGTCCCACGGTTAGGGTGACGTCGTTGCCCGTGCGAACCCCACGTTCCCGACCTCCCCGCTCGTCTGCCCGAAGGGTCCTCCCGGGACTCGTGGTCAGCTCGGTGCTGGCGACCGTACTGGTCGGCTGTGGAGGGGTGAGCCAGGAGGATTTCGCCGCCGACGCGAATGAAGTCTGCGCCTCGTTCTCGACCTGGTCGGCCGGGAAACAGGAGTCTTTCCGGGATGCGCTCGCAACCGGGGACGAGGGTGCTGCCGCGGCGCTCCTGATCGAGTACGAGAGACGGTTCGACCGCACCCTGAAGAAGATCGATTCGCTCGAGGCACCGGATGACGATGCCGACCGCAAGGCGATCGACCGGTTCCTCACGGTCGGGCGTCAGCAGGCCGACCTGCTGCCGGACCTCGCCGCGGCGATCGAAGCGGGCGACCTGGCCGAACTCGAGGACCTATCGGACGAGGGCGAGGACCTCGAGGTGAAGCTGGGCCGGGCCGCCCGGGCCTACGACCTGGTCGACTGCGCCAGCGGACCGGTCCAGGCCTGACCCAGTGTCGGGCTCAGCCGTACGGGAACCACCAGTCCTTGACTTCGATCTCGGTCTCGATGTGAACGTGCTTGGCCTCGCGGAAGGCGTCGAGTCCCTCGGCGCCCAGCTCGCGACCGATCCCTGAGTTCTTGAACCCCCCGAACGGCCCGGCGTCGTTGTCGGTCAGGGGGTCGTTGATCCAGACCGATCCGGCCCTCACCTCCTTCAGGCACTTGACCGCGTTGGCGAGGTCCCGGGTGTAGATGATCGCCCCGAGTCCGTAGCGGAGGGAGTTGGCCCGTTCGATCGCCTCGTCGAGCGAGGAGACCGGCACGATCGGGGCCACCGGTCCGAAGGTTTCCTCGGTCATCAGCGCAGCGTCCCCGGGAACGTCGACCACCACGGTCGGTTCGAGGTAGTGGCCGGTCTCCCGGCCACCGGCGTCTCCGCCGGCGAGGATCTTTGCCCCGACGCCCACCGCAGCCCCGACCTGGTCGACCGCCTTGCCCCGCTGGTTCGCCGACACCATCGGACCGATGTCGGTCTTCGCGTCCATCGGGTCGCCGACCACCAGGGACTTCGTGTGGTCGACGAAGGCCTCGACGTATGCGTCGTAGACGTCTTCGACCACGAAGAACCGCTCGGAGGAGGTGCAGACCTGGCCGGCATTGAGGAAGGCTGCCCAGGCTCCGCCCCTGGCTGCGACCTCGATCGCCTCGTCGGCCATGTCGGAGCAGACGATGAAGGCGTCCTTGCCACCCATCTCGAGGTTCGCCCTCGCGTTTCGGGCGGCGCAGGCGACGCCGACCTTCTGTCCAGTCGCGACCGAGCCGGTGAAGGCGACGCATTCGACCCCTTCGTGCTCGGCGATCTGGGCGCCGACCGCCCCGTCGCCGGGAACCAGGTTGACCACGCCATCGGGCAGGCAATCGAAAACCGGGGCGAGCGCCAGAGTGGAGAGGGGAGTGAGCTCCGATGGTTTGGCGACCACCGTGTTTCCGGCCGCGAGGGCCGGGGCGAGCTTCCAGAAGAGGAGGAGCAGCGGGTAGTTCCACGGCACGATGCAGCCGACGACCCCGTGGGGCTCCTTGACCACGACCGCGAACTGGGAGGACTCGATCGGGGGGATTACCCGCCCGATCTCCGACCGGGCGACCTCCGCGTAGAACTCGAGGCAGGAGGCGCACCACTCGACTTCGTCCCGCGACTCGGTCAACGGTCGACCTATCTCGGTGGTCATCAGCAGTGCGAGCTCTTCGGTGTGGTCCCGCAGGGCGTCGGCAACCTGTCGGAGCAGGGGAGCCCGGTCGATCGCCGGCATCCTCGACCACTCCTCGAAGGCCTCGCCGGCCGCTGTCACGGCCTGGTCCACCTGGGCCGGGGAGGCCGAGGCGACGGTGGCGGCGACCTGCTCGGTCGTCGGGTTCTCGACCTCGATCGGGGCACCTTTGCCGGGGACCGTTCGGCCGGCGATCAAGAGATCGGTCGTCGGTTCACCCACTTCTGCCTCAGATCGGGATCGCGACCGACGCCTTGTTGTCGTCGTCGGCCCGCTTCTCGACCAGCTTCTCTGCCCGGCGCTGCTGCAGGATCACGAAGGTGATCGCGATCACCGCGACGAGGAAGAGCATCGTCGCGATCACGTTCACCTGCACCGGGATGCCGCGCTGGTTGGCTCCGAAGATGTAGAGCGGGAAGGTGACCGAGCTTCCGGCGTTGAAGTTCGAGATGACGAAGTCGTCCACCGAAAGGGCGAAGGTGAGCATCAGGGCGCCGGCGATCCCTGGGAGGAGAAGTGGCAGGGTCACCTTGAAGAAGGTGGTGAGGGGAGAGGCACCCAGATCGGCGGCAGCCTCCTCGAGCCTCCTGTCGAACCCGATCAGACGGGAGCGGACGACGATCACCGCGAAGCTGATCGAGAACATGATGTGGGCAATCAGCAGGGTCGTGAACCCGAGCGATGCCGAGGCGTAGACGAAGAGTGAGAGCAGCGCGGCGCCGATAACCACCTCGGGGGTCGCGATCGGGATGACGATCAGCAGGTTCGCCGCCTTCCGACCGAAGAACTCGTACCTGACCAGGGCGAGCGCGATCAGGGTGCCGAGGATCGTCGCTCCCAGCGAAGTGAAGAAGGCGAGCCTGATGCTCAGCCAGAGCGAGTCGTTGATCTCCTGGTTGTCGAAGGCATTCGCCCAGTACTCGGTCGTGAATCCGACCCATTCGAAGTTGAACTTGCCGGTCGGGTCGTTGAAGGAGAAGAGGGCGATGACCGCGATCGGGGCCAGCATGTAGAAGACGACCAGGAGCCCTACGTACAGGGTGGCGTTGTCTTTGAGGCGCTGCCAGAGGGTCATCAGGCGCTGGCCTCCTCCTCGTCACCCATGAGGGCTTCGGTGCCGGCGAACCTGATGTAGAGCATCACCGCGATCAGGATGATGATCATCAAAGTGAACGAGAGCGCCGCTGCCGTCGCGTAGTCGTTGATGACCAGGTACTGGGCCTGGATCACGTTGCCGATCATCGACTGGTTGACCCCACCCAGGAAGGTCGCGTTGACGTAGTCCCCGACCGCCGGGATGAAGGTGAGCAGGACCCCGGCGATGATCCCCGGGGCGGTGAGCGGAAGGGTTACCCGGAAGAAGGTCTGGGTGGCCGAGGCGTAGAGGTCCTTGCTCGCTTCGAGCAGCCTCAGGTCGAGCCGCTCGAGCGAGGCGTAGAGCGGCAGGACCATGAAGGGGAGGAAGTTGTAAGTGAGTCCAGCGATCACCGCGGCCGAAGTCGCCAGCACCCTGCCGTCGCTAGGCAGGACCTGGATCGTCTTGAGGAAGCTGACCACCGGACTCGAGTCCTCGAGGATCGTCTTCCAGGCGATCGTCCTGATCAGGTAGGTGGTGAAGAACGGCGCGATCACCGCGAACAGCATCAGGTTCTGCCACCGGCCCGCCTTGAAGGCGATCGCGTAGGCGAGCGGGTAGCCGAGCAGCAGGCAGAAGATCGTGGCGGCCCCTGCGTAGAGGAACGACCTCCCGAACTGGGTCGTGTAGTTGGAGATCGCGTCGGTGTAGTTGGAGAAGGTCCAGGTGAGCGACCAGCCGGCTTCGAGCGAGCCACTGCTCACTGAGAACCAGGCCATGAAGAACATGGGCACGACGAAGAACAGGGCCAGCCAGAGCAGGCCAGGGCCCATCAGCCCATAAGGCACGAGGCGCTGGCGGAGCGTCGTCAAGGTCTTCCCCCTACCTCGATCGAATCGCTCCGCCAGCCCCCGTCAGCGTGGTCGGGCGTCAGCCCTCGACCACCGACAGCCAGGCGTTCTCCACTTCCTTCTGCTGGGCGTCGTCACCAGGCGGTGAAACCTGGTTGGAGCACTTGCTCAGGAACTTCTCCGAAGGGAAGATCAGTTCGTTGTTCGCGAGCTCCGGATCCTTCTTGGTCAGGATCTCCTTGACGCCCGTAACCGGGCTTATGTAGTTCACGTACTCGACGATCTGGGCCTGGTTCTCAGGCTCGTAGACGTAGTTCATGAACTCATACGCCGCTGGGGAGTTGGGTGCGCCCACCGGGATCGACATGTTGTCCGACCACAGGATGCAGCCCTGTTCCGGCTGGACGTACTCGATGTTCGGGTTGTCGGCCTGGGCCTGCACCGCATCGCCCGACCAGCCGATCGCGGCTACGACGTCGCCCTTGGCGAGGTCCTGGACGTAGTCGTTGCCGGTGAAGCGCCTGATCTGGCCGCTCTCCTTGGCCCCCTTGACCTTGTCGACGGCGGCGAGCCATTCCTCGGTCGATGCCTCGGACGGCTCGACCCCATCGGCCTTCATGACCAGCGCGGCGCTGTCGCGGAGTTCGTCGAGCATCGTCACCTTGCCCTTGTACTTCGGATCGAACAGGTCGTTGATCGACTTGATGTCCGGCGCGAGGTCGGTCCGGACGACCAGACCGGTCATCCCCGACTGCCACGGGATCGAGTAGGTCCGACCGGGGTCGAAGGCCGGGTCCTGGAGACTCGGAATCAGGTGGTTGAACACCGTCTTCAGGTCGTCCGGGTTCAACTTCTGCAGGTAGCCCAGGTCGTACATCTTCTTCGACATCCAGTCGGTCACTGTCAGGATGCTGCGACCTCCGGAGTCGCCATTCGCGAGGAGCGGCTGGACCTTGCCAAAGAAGTCGGTGTTGGAATTGACGTCCTCGGTGTAGTTGACCTTGATCCCCGTGGCTTTCTCGAACTCATCGATCGTCTTGTCGTCGATGTAGAGCGGCCACTGCGAGATGTTCAGGGTCCCACTGGCCTTGCCACCGGGCGCCGTCGGTACGTCCGAGTTGTCGCTTCCGCCCGTGCTGCCACAGGCTGCGACGGTCAGGGCTGCGGCGAGTCCGGCGACCGCTATCGCGATCTTCGTCGCCGGGCGCTTCCAGGTCGAATCGGTCACTTTGATTCCTCTCCTTGCTGTTGTTCTTCACTTGTCGAGACTTCGCCGGCGCCCGCCCCGTTCGGACCGGACCCGTTCGGGCTCTCGGTCACCAGGTGCATGTGCTCCGGCTCCCAGCTCAGGTGAACCTTCGCCCCTCCCCCGGGGAGGCGATGACGCTCCTCTTCGCTGGCGTTCGGTACCAGTACGGTCAGTTTCGAGTCGTCGGCGACCTTGACCCCGAGCTGGGTTGCGGTGCCGAGGAAGAGGGAACTTTCGACGATTCCCTCGATCCCGGGTCGATCGGCCGGGCCTTCCCCAGGGCTCGAGACGTCGAGCTTCTCCGGGCGGACCACGGCGAAGAGGTTCTCGCCGGTGGAAAAGCGCCCTGCATCGGGGGTGGTGACGGTCGGGCCGTCGACGATCGAGACCTCGTTCCCGCCGCGGACCTCGGCCGGCAGCAAGTTCGAGACCCCGATGAAGCCGGCGACGAAAGTGGTGGACGGCTTCTCGTAGACCTGCTCGGGATCGGCGCACTGCTCTATCCGGCCCTGGTTCATGACCGCGATCCGGT
>CAITDZ010000053.1 GCA_903891285.1 uncultured Solirubrobacterales bacterium | reverse complement strand
CGTTCACCTTCAGGGCCCACCACTGCTTCCCGGTGGCGACGGCCGAACCGACTCCGCAGAGTCCGATGCCAAAGTCGAAGGCTCCCGAAAGCAGCAGCGGGTCGAGCCGCGGAGCCCGTCGAGCGAGGTCGACCAGGGCACCAAGGGCGGTGGCCCCCGCGACTCGCTTCCGATCATCTGTGGGCTTTCCGCCCAGGCAAGTCGCCCGCCTCGAGGTCTCAACGGTTGTCGTCCCGGTCCTGACGCTCCCTTGGGCGAGGATCTCGCCCCGAAAGGTGACGACCCGAACCTCGACCGGCACCTTCGCGGACGCCAGGGCACCCGACGACATCAGAAGTCCGGCAACCGCCACCATCGCGGCGGACGCAATCAGGAACCTGCTCTTCATTTTCATCCTCTTTCTCCTGGACCTGTGCGCGAGGTCCGTTTTCCAGTGACGCGTCCCAGCGGGTGGCCGGAGGCGTAAAGCCGGTAGGTCTTCGGACTTGGACGCTTCGCCTGGGCTGCCTTCCCGGACCGGTGGTCCAGTGGCATTCGAGCCCGGTCTCTTCGCGTCCCCACCGCTGCGCGCCAGTTCCGGATTTCGACCGGATTCCCTGGCCCCGTTCGGGGGCTTGACCGACTTCGGTCGCAACCTAACAGACGGGACCGGACGGGCACGGCCATCCCTTCGCCCCGCTACCTTCTAGGTCGTGGACCCCTCCGAAGCCCTCGCCTGGCTGGCCCACTCGACCCCGATCGCCCTGGGCCCTTCGTGGCTCGATCCCGAGAACCTGATCAGGACGTTCGGAACCCTCGGCATCCTGGCGATCGTCTTCATCGAGTCCGGTCTGCTGGTCGGATTCTTCCTGCCGGGTGACTCCCTCCTCTTCACCGCGGGCCTGCTCTCCGCCTCCGGGGTCCTGCCGCCCATCTGGGTCCTGCTGGTCACCATTCCCCTCGCCGCGATCGCCGGAGACCAGGTCGGTTATGCGATCGGCCGGAAGTTCGGAACCCCGCTCTTCGATCGGCCAGACAGCCGGTTCTTCAAGCGTGAGTACGTCGACCGCTCTGCCGCCTTCTTCGAGAGGCACGGACCCAAGACGGTGGTCCTGGCCCGGTTCGTGCCGATCGTCCGGACCTTCGTGCCGGTGATGGCCGGCACCTCCAGGATGCAGTACCGGGTCTTCGTCACCTACAACGTGATCGGAGGGGTCCTCTGGGGCGTTGGGGTGACCGCTCTCGGCTACTTCCTCGGTGGTATCCAGTTCGTCAAGGACAACATCGAGCCGATCCTGATCGCGATCGTCCTGATCTCGGTCCTCCCCGTCTTCTTCGAGCTGTTCAGGGCAAGTCGGAGCTCGGGCGGGGAATCCTCCGGCGAGGTGGAGGTCAGTGAGGGGGCTGCGGGGAGCGACCAAGACCGGAGCAAGGGCTGAAGCCAAGGGAACTTGCGGCCCGCCGTTTTTTTCCTGTGAATCCTGTCGCTTCCCTAACCTTTCACTAATGCGTCGCACCGCCCTCTCAGCCGCAACGGCCCTGGCCGCTGCGCTCTTCCTGCTCTCCCTCGCGCCCGGCGCCTCCGCTGTCACCAAGGCGACCGCCGACTTCATCGCCGAGTTCGAAGGGGTATGCCTCACACCCTGCAACGACCCTGTTGGCTACGCGACGATCGGCCACGGCCACCTGATCGCCTACCGGCCCGTCAACAAGTCCGACTGGAAGCGGATCTGGGTGCCGGGCCAGAAGAGGCCGGGGCGCCTGACCGAAGAAGAGGCGAAGCGCCTGCTCCGCCTCGACCTGGTCTCCTACGAGGCCGAGGTCAAGCAGCGGATCGCAGGAGTGCCGGTGACCCCGCCGATGATGACCGCACTCACCTCGTTTGCCTTCAACCTGGGGCCTGGATACCTGGACTTCAAGAAGTCGAATGGATTTACCCGAACCACCAACATCGCGGGCAAGATGCGAAAGGGGAACTACCTCGGAGCAGCCCGCGACATGAGGATCTACGACGGGGTGATCTCCGGCGGCGATCGCTACACCCTTCCCGGCCTGACCCGTCGCCGAAACGACGAGTTCAAGCTGATGCTGAAGGGAATCAGGCAGCTGGAGAACTGTGGTGCGCGCTGCGAAGTCCCTGACACGGGCAACTCGGGCGGCATCCCCTCTAACTGACCGGTTCCCCGGTCCCGGCTAACCTCCCCCCATGTACCTGCTCCACCGATCGTGGACCAGGGGCGAGGCGCTTCGCTTCTCGCTCACCGTCTCCTTCGTCCCGTGGACGCTCCTCAGCCTGGCCCTGCTCTTCCTGACCTCCGGTCAGATCCAGCTCGAGATGGGACTCCTCGGTGCCGGCTTCCTTTCGATCCTGTTCTGCGTCGTCACCACCCTGACCGTCTGGCTGGCCGGCCGAGCCGGAGAGACCCCCCTTCCGGACACCTTCAGGACGGTCCGGTTCGTCCTCTGGGCCGCCATCCTGGCGGGCCTGCTGAACGCCCTGACCATCCACCTCTTCCCGCTGAACCTCTTCCTCGCTGGCAGCCTCCAGTCGGCGATCATCTACCGCAGGCTGCCCGCACTGATCCAGGACCCGGTCGAGGAGTCGGTAAGGATCGAGCCGATCGCCTTTGCCGCGGTCGGGGTCAAGGCCGTGATCCTGGCCTCGCTCTTCGCCTTTTCGCTATTCGAGGGCTGAGGGGATCAAGCGGTTCGGAGAGCGGCCTTGACCGCCTCCTCCTGGCCGGGATCGAGCACGATCAGCAGCCGATCGCCCTCTTCGAGCACCGAATCGGGCTCTGGCACGAACCCGGCTCCCTCCCTGAGCACCGAGATGAGGAGCGTCCGTTCGGGCAGGTCGATGTCACGGACGGCCGTATCCCGGACCGGGGAGTCCTCCCCGACCCTTACCTCGATGATCTCGATCCCCTCGCTCCCGAGGTCGAGCAGGCGGATCAGCCCCTTCTGGGGAACCCCGTGCTCGATGAAGCTGAGGATCAGGCTGGTCGAGGAGACGACCGGAGAGATTCCCAGCAGGTCGAAGTGCTGCCTGTTGCGGGGGTTGTTGACCCGGGCGATGATCTGGGGGACTCCGTACTTCTCCTTGGCCACCTGGGAGATCAGGATGTTGTCCTCGTCGTCGCCGGTTACCGCGATCACCATGTCGGCCCGCTCGATCCCGGCCCGCTCGAGGACCCAGAGCTCCGAGGCATCCCCCAGCTGGATCCGATGCTCGAACATCGGCTCGATCGCCTGGTAGCGCTTACGGGAGTTCTCGACAAGGGTCACCTCGTGCCCCTGGTCGATCAGCTCCCGGGCGAGGTTCGAGCCGACCTTGCCGGCCCCGATCACCAGCAGGTACATCAGGCCTCACCCAGCGCATCCGGGTAGCCCAGCGCCTCGCCGAGGAGTCCAGCCGAGATCGAGGTCGGACAGACGATCTCCAGACCCCGATCCCGGTACCACCTGGCCCGGGCCGGATCCATGATCCGGGCGACCACCTTGTCCACCCCGTACCGCTCCCTGGCGATCTGGGAGATGACGATGTTCGTGTTGTCGCCGTTGGTCGCTGCGACGAAGGCATCTGCTTCCTCGATGCCGGCGAGTTCGAGTGCGTCGGTCTCGAGCGCTGCCCCGACCGTGAACCTTCCCCCGAGTTCCTCCCAGGGCTGGTCCAGGCCGACCTCGAGCCTGGCGTGGGCCTCGGGATCACGGTCCATGACCGAGACGGTGTTTCCCTCCTGGTCAATCAGGAAGCGCCCGAGGCGGGACCCAGTCCTGCCGCAGCCCACGATCAGAATGAACATTTGCGCGAGTCTAGTCCTGGTCGGTCGGCGGCGCCGTAACGAGCACGGGAGCGGTCGCGTGGCTGAGGACATAGAGGGTGACCGGACCGACCTCCTCATAGCGGGCCTCCCCCAGGCCCCCGAGCTGCGGCCCACCCTGGATTCCGGTAGGCGGTTCGGCCCCCATCACCACCGCATCGACCTGTAGTCGCCCGGCAGCCTCGACTATCGCCTCGCCAGCCTCCCTGCAGCGGACCGACTCGACCTCGACGGAAACGCCCTCGTACTCCTCGGCGATAGCCCGTGCCCTCTCCCCCAGCACCTCCAGGCGTTCCTCCTCGCCCTCGACCGGATCTTCCAGGGCCAGGTTCATCGGCACCTCGGTCGTGTAGAGCAGGATCACCTTCGCACCCTCGATGCCCATCTCCGGCTCCTCCTCGGCCGCCATCAGGCCGGCCGTACTGACGATGTCCTGGTCCAGGGCCGTTCCGAAGAGCGGCACCAGGATCCGCCCGAGGCTCGCCCGGGGCTCGGGGCGGGTCAGGGTCCGGGTGTCGAGCTCGATCGGCTTGTTCAGGCCCACACCCTGGACAACCAGCCTGTAGATGGCATAGCCAGCGAGACCGACCACCAGCCAGACCGCACCGACCCAGCGGGCCTCGTCGTGGATCACCAGGACGGAGATGAAGGCAAGCCCCCCGAGCAGCGCCCCGGCAACCGAGGTAAGTGGGATGCGGCCGCCCCGGAACGGGATCGAAAGCGGTGCGGTGAACGGCCGCTCGGCATCGGGACGGGTGATCCTCAGGCGGATCAGGGCGAGGTGGGCGAGGGTGATCGCCAGGGTCGCACCGAAGGCAAACAGCCCGGCGAGGACATCGACGTCGCCGAAGAGGGCGAGCAGGAAGACCGCCACGCCCGCCATGATCAGGACCCGGTACGGCGTCTCGAACCGCTTGCCGAGAACCCCGACCCTGATCGGTATCTGCCGATGCACCGCCAGCGAGAACGTGTGGCGGGAAAGCGCGAGCAGGCCGGTATTGGCTGCCCAGAGGAGGGTCAGGGCAGCGACCAGGCCAACCACGTACCTCATGAAGTCGGCCAGCCAACCCGGCTCGAAGCTCGCTACGACCCCGAGGATCGGGGCTCCCAGGAAAGTCGTGCCGAGTTCGGTCGAGGGTCCCCCGGGCCCCTCGACCACCGGCAGGGCCAGCAGTGCGACCACGGCGATCGCCGCGAACAGCAGTGGAATCGTCCAGGCCGAGCGACCGACCAGTTTCCCGACCCGCTCCGGAGAGATGTCCAGCTCGGGAACCAGGTCGCTGACTGCCTCGAGGCCTGCGTACGCGACCAGCGCGATAACCGCGGCGTAGAGGGCATCCTCGACGCCCGGGGAGCCACTCCCCAGGTCCAGGCTCGCAGTCAGGGCGCCGGGCTCGAGGAAGACGAGTAGCCCGATCACGACGACCAGGCCCTGGATCACCAGGTCGCCGAGCGCGAGGGCGATCAGGAACCGGGGTCTCCTCCTGCCGGTCAGGTCGATCAGGTTCATGACGACGATGTAGCCGACGACCAGGCCGAGCAGGACGACCTCCCACGCCGATCCCTCTACCTGGCCGACATAGGGCTCGAGATACTGCGGTATCGAGAGCACGGCGAGGGAAATCACCACGACGAAGTCGAGCAGGACGACCCAGCCGGCGACGAAAGCGAGGAACTCCCCGAAGGCCGCTCGTACGAGGCTGGACGAACCACCGCGCTCTCCGAGCATCGTCGCACCCTCGAGGAAGGCAAAGAGGGTGAGGAAGAAGAGCAGGCCCGCGACCAGGAGGATCGCCGGAGTCAGGCCGAGGCCGTCCCTGGCTATCACCCCGAGCGCGAAGTAGATCGAGGAGCCGATCGCCGCATAGGTGATCGCTACGACCCAGATCGCCGCGCTCGGGCGCCGCCTGTCCTCGCCGTTCACCGGTCCCCTCCGATCCGCTCCTGGAGACGCCACCGGGCGAAGCCGACTGCGATCAGTGCGAGGCCGATGATCACGCCCAACGAGAGCGGTCCACCTCCGCGGACCAGGGTCACGGCGACGATCGCCACCCCCAGTCCGACCTGGACGATGGTCAGGACCCGGACCGCCCGGTCGTGCCCGGTGGCCGGGTTCACTTTGCCTCCCCGGAAACCACGATCACCCGGCAGGGTCGCTTGGCGAGGAGGGTTCGGAGGACGCGGTCGTAGACCGGGGCGCCGTGGCTGGTCGGCAGGTCGACGATCACCGCCTCGGCATCGAGCGAACGGGCCAGCCGATCGAGCGAATACCCCTCCTCCCCTTCCCGGACCCGCACGACCTTGCCGGTCACTCTGAGACCGGCCTCGATCCTCCCCCTCTCGATCTCGTTCTGGGCTTTCTCCTCGGCCTCGGTGAGGTCGGCATCGAGCGGCAGGTCGGACGGGACGGCGAGCAGTGGGGCCACGTGGATCGCCCGTCGGGTCTGGGAGGTGAGTGCGAGGGCCGTCGTGATCAGCTCGTCCGATAGGACCTCACCGGGCCGCAGGCCGACCACCACGCTTCGGTATTCGATCTCCTCCACGCCGAGCGGCTCCGGCATGACGACGGTCACCGTTTCCCTGAGCGGAAGGTTCTGGTAGCGGCGATAGAGCAGGTAGACGACGATCCCGATCGCCATCCAGAGGCTTCCGACCAGCAGGGTCACGGGATTGAGGGCCATCACGACTATCCAGGCGAGGAACGTGCCCAGACCCCCGACGATCGCGGTCAATGGCAGGAGCGTCCCCCTGAACCGGAAGTTGAGCGGCGGCATCCACTCCCGCACGGCATCCGGTTCGGTCTTCCTCATCCGGATCACCGCTGCATGGGCGATCGTGAAGGAAAGCATCGCGCCGAACGAGTAGAGGGTCGCCAGGAACTCCGCCCGGCCGGGAAGGATCGTCACGATCGCCGCGACGGCAAAGAAGGCGATTGCGATGTAGGGCGTCCGGTAGCGGGGGTGCACCCGTCGGATCGCCTCGGGCAGCTGGCGGTGCTGGCCCATCGAGTAGCTGAGGCGCGAGACCCCGATCATCCCGGCATTGGTCGCGATCAGGAGGATCACCGCGGCCAGCAGGCCCACGTAGATCTTCAATGCCTCCTTCAGGGCACCGGAAACCCCCAGGTTCTCGACGATCCCCAGGATCGGATCATCGGCGTAGGTGGTCCCCAGCTCGGTCACGAATGATCCGTCGGGAAGCTGGACCACCGGCATCGCCGAGAGGGCGACGATCGGGATGAAGGCATAGAGCGCGAGGACCGTAATCACCACGAGGATCACCCCCTGGGGCACGGTCCGGGCGGCGTCCCTAGCCTCCTCGGACATGTTCGAGATCGTCTCGATCCCGGTGTAGGCGATCATCCCGACCGCGATACCAAGGGCGAAGTCGGGCCAGGTCGGGGCAATTCCGAGCTGGACGTTCGAGACCAGGACCTCGGGACTCAGGACGAGGAAGACGCCGATCGCGACCAGGACGACCTGGGTCGCGATATCGAGGATCGTCAGGACGAGGTTGAACCTGGTCGATTCCTCCGCCCCCCTGATGTTGAGCGCTGCGAGGGCGAGGATCACCACGGCGCCGGCGATGATGTCCCCGGGTGCGCTTCCGAGTGGGGCCCAGAAGACGGCCAGGTAGTGGGGCACGAAGTAGGCCGAGATCGCAGCCGTGATCGTGTAGTTCAGCATCTGGCCCCAGGCAGCGATGAAGCTGACGAGCTCGTTGAAGGCGTGGCGGGCGAAGCTCGATGACCCGCCGGCCTCCGGATACATCACGGTCCCCTCGGCGTAGGTCGCCGCCGTGCAGATGAAGATCAGCCCGGCGATCAGGAAGGCGACCGGGGTGAGGCCGAGGGCGAATGCCGCCGTGACCCCCAGGGCGTAGTAGATCGACGACCCGACGTTGCCGTAGGCGGCCGAGTAGAGCGCCGAGGCTCCGAGGATCCGCCTCAGACCCTGGTCCCTGGGGACCCGCCTAGCCACGACGTCCTTCCGTCACGGGAAATGCCACCCCGGGACAGTAGTCCCGGGGCAAGGACGGAAGCGCTCGGGGGCAGCCGACGCGAGGGCGATTTCGCCCGGTCCGCGGCGGCGCCCCGTTGCGCTGCCTGAAAACCTGGCGCTACGCCTTGACGTAGCTGTGCAGCAGGTTCAGCTCGACCCGCTCGGAAGGGCTCGCCAGGAGCGGCTCGACTGCCTCGTTGAACGCTGCGAACTCGGGGTTGCTGTTGACCGCGTCGGCCGAGTCCTCGTCGTCGAAGACTCCGATGCCACGGACGATCCCCTGGGCCTCGTCACCGAGGATGAGGACGGTCTCGAGTGCGGGCTGGTGGCTGAGGAAGTCACGGGCGAAGGCTGAGTAGAGCTCAGCGACCGGCTCGAACTGCCCCGGCTTGGCATGAAGGGTGAACTCGGCGACGTGCATTTCTTGGGGTTCCTTTCGTAGTACTTCGGACCCGGTCACCCTAGAGAAGGCCCCCTCGAGCTGCGCCGAGAGGGCCGTCGCACGGGGGCACGGCGGAGTTACCGGGCGTTAGCCTCCTGGCCATGGTCGCCGGGGAGGAAGACCTGCCGTTCATCGACTGCCACTCGGTGGAGGTCGAGGCCGGGCCGCAGGCGACCTGGGACGCCCTGATCGAAGTTCTGACCCGCTCTCTCGGTTCGAGAGGATCGAAGCTCGCAGCCCGAGCCCTCGGCTGCACGGAACTGGGGAAGACGGATCTTCCCCTGGCGGAGGGAGGGTCGATCCCGGGTTTCCGCATCGTCACCTTTGCACCGACGACCCAGCTGACCCTGGCCGGGGAGGACCGCTTCTCCCGATACAGGCTCGGATTCAGCCTGGAGTCGGCTACGACCGACCAGACCACCCTGGCGGCCACCACCAGCGCCGCCTTCCCGGGCCTGCATGGACGCCTCTTCCGGTTTCTCGTGGTCGGATCCGGGGCGCATGCACTCGTTACGCGCCGCCTGTTGAAGACGGTCGGGCGAAGCGCCGCGGAGGGGGGTCGGAACTGAAACCGGCCCGGGAGTACCGCTACGGGGATTCGAACCCCGGTTTCCGGACTGAGAATCCGGCGTCCTAACCCCTAGACGATAGCGGCGCGGAACGCCGATTCTAACAAGTGAAATCGGGCCGACCGGGGCCGGGGGCGCCCGGTAGAGTGCCGTCCCCGAGCGGCTGTGGCGGAACTGGTAGACGCGCAGGCTTCAGGTGCCTGTGTCCGCAAGGACGTGGAGGTTCGACTCCTCTCAGCCGCATCGGAAACGAAAAAGGGGCGGCCCGAAGGCCGCCCCTTTTCGAACTCCCGTGAAGGAGTGCGCTACTCAGCGACTCCTAGCTACCGCACTTCGAGCTCGAGCTCGCGCTCACGGTGCTCGTCGGACCGGTCGGCTGACCGAGCGAGTTCCTCGAACCGAGCGTGAAGGTGGAAGCGAACTTCAGGTTCTGGCCCTGACGGCACTTGACCTTGACGAAGCCGGCGTCCAGACCCTTCTTCAGGCTGTACGGGGTGCCGTTGTTGAACGCGCCATTTACCCCGGTACCCGGGATTGCCAGGTTCAGTGAAGTGACCGACGAGTCGGCGGTAAGCACCGGCATCGCGATCTTCATCTGGCCGTTCGGCTTCAGGATGCCCTCCGCGTAGACACCGGCGTTGGTGTCCCCGGACCAGGCGCTGAACTTGATCTTCACGTTCTTACCCGACATTCCGCCGTAGAAGATCACGACCGTTCCCTTGCGGAAGGCGATCGACGAGTTGTTCTGGCCGAGCTGGAAGGTTGCCTCACCGTGTCCGATGTAGGCCTTCGGGCAGGTGGCGTAAGCCGCCTCCGGAGAGACCGACAGCTGGGTCGGAGTCGCCTTGCAGACCGGCAGGCCCTTCTTCGGCGTGAACTGCATGACGCCCTTTGCCGGGAACCTCATGTCCGCCACCTGCATCGGTGAAATCGTGATGTTCGGCGGGTTGGGAGCCGACAGGTTGACTCCGAAGGTGAGCTTCGCCGGCTTGTACTTCTTCGGCGAGAACTTGCCCTTGACGTTGTAGTTGATGACCGCGACCTCGCCGCTCGCAGCGGCGATCGAGACCCCGCCGACGAGCGCAGCCAAGGCGGCAGCAGCAACGACCACTGACTTCTTCATCTGACTCTCTCCTTCTCGTTTGACGAGGCCGGGCGCAGGAAGCGGCGGCCCATTACGTGATTCTAGACACATAACAGTCGATTTCGCCCGGAGTTGCGGCACCCGGAAGTACCGATTTCGCCTGCTGAGCGGGGTCGGCTGCTCAGGGTTGGCGGTAGACGTGCTGGTACTGGGTGGCCGGCCTGGAGGGATCACCGAGCGGCGTGAACGGGGCCTGCTGGAGACAGGCCGGGGCCGGAACGTCGTTGGTCTGCAGCGCTCCAGCGAATCCGAAGGTGATCACGTTGTCGTACTGCTCCTCCACCTCGGTCGGGGTGAGCGGGTAACGCAGGTTGTTCGTGTACTGGGCCTGTTCGGCGGGGGTGAGGGCGCTCCATTCGGGCATCGTCGCGTTGAGTCCTGCCGAGCAGTTGGTCGAATCGAAGACCTGGAGGCCCCCACTCGCGAAGCCGAGGCTCGATCCGGCCGCCGGATAGGGGTTCGAACGATTGGTGGTCAGCCTCTGCGGGCCGAAGGCAGTGGTCGACTCGGGACCAAGGGTCACCCCGGCGCGGATGTAGCGAACCCCGGTGAAGTTGCTCGCATAGGGGGAGCGGGCATTCGTTGCCGCGGCGGCGTTGCCGAGGAAGGCGGCCAGCTCACGCCGGTAGTAGGAGGCGGCGCTGATCAACGGGGTGAACTCCTTGAGGAAATCGGGCAGCCTAGCGAGCAGCCTCGGCGCCTCGTTGTCGAGGAAGCCGCGGAGCGAGGGAAAGGCCCTCGGTGCCTTGTTGATGACCGGTCTGGTGTTCGTATAGAAGCGGAGGCTTTCGGGAGCGAGCCGCTTGGCTGCCTTGAAGGTTGGCGACAGCTGCTTTGCGACCGGGACCATCTTCTCCACCCGGGGTGTATTTGCCTCGCTGAAGTCGCCCAGCCTCTCCTGGGTCAGCCGCGATTCACGGAGGAAGGTCGGGAATGCGCGGAAGAACTCGGCCAGCTCGACGTTTCGGTCGGCGGTGGTGCGGAAGACGGTGTTGGTTCCCCGGATCAGGCCCGACAGCTGGCCCTGGCGACGGCTCAGGGCATCGAAGACGACCCCGGTGTTCCGGATCAGGCGGGTCACGTCTTCTTCCTGTGAGTTGAGGATGTTGAGTACGTCGTCGAGCTGGACCAGAGTCCCCGGGAGCACCCCTAGCGCCTGGTTGAGCGATACCCCCCTACCCCGGCTGGCAATCGCATTGTCGATCGCGCCCTGCATGAAGGCTGCCCTCGTCTCCTCGTCGTAAGTCCGGAAGATCTCGTCGAGCTGGACCGAGCGGGCTACCTGAGCCGGCGGCAGGGAGCTTCCGTCTTCGAGCATCCCCGAGGACCGATTGCCAGGCGCTAGCTCGACATAGGCCTCGCCGATCAGGGACTTGGCCCTCAAGATTGCCCGGGTGTCCTTCGGCAGCGGTGCGTACTCGGGCTCGATCTCGAGGGTGACGATCGCCCTGTCGCGGTCGTCCTCCTCACCGAGGCGCACGTCACTCACCCGGCCGACCTCGAGGCCCGAGATCTTGACCTGGGACTGTTCGGCCAGCTGGTTTATCTGGACGAGGGGCATCTTCAGCTTGTATCCCTCGGCAGCCAGCGGGGTGGGGCCGCCGAAGGCCGTCCAGACGAAGAGCAGGAGGGCGAAGCAGGCCAGGGCGAACCCCGCGACCGTGATCAGCTGTCCTGCTGAAGGTGCCTGCTTGTTCACGGGCTCTCCGGGGGGACGTTGGGGCAGATGCCGCCATCTACGGGATTGGTCGGGGGCGGGAGCTGGGCCAGCTGGTAGGCGGTGTAGAGCTGGGGTATCCCCTGTTGGGTGAGCGAACTCCAGGCAACTCCGGCCGCCTGCTGGGCCGTGTTGCAGGAGATGGTGCTGATCCCGCGCCGGACCGGACCTCCTGCGTCCTGGGCGTTGATCGAGGAATTCAGGTTGTGGGCCAGCCAGGGAGCCCAGAACAGGAAGCCTTCCTGGGTGTCGCCTGACGGGTTGTGGGCGAGGAAGTTGAACAGCCGATTCAGCTGGGTGTAGAAGCCCTGGGTTGCGGGTGCGGTGAACTGGGCCGCGTTGTTGGTCTTGGCAAGGGCCTTGAAGAACGGTTGCGAGTTCCGGGCGAAGGGCCGGATGTCGTCACGGATCGGGACGGTTACGTCCCCGGCCAGGTCTTCCAGGGCGATCAGGCCGTCCTTGAGGCGTTTCGCTCCAGGGATCAGGTCGAGCAGGGTCGGTCGGATCACCAGGGAGAGCCGGTTGGACGAAGCGAGGCCGCGACGGGCCTGGACCAGGGTCGACGGGAACTCGGTCAGGGCTTCGCGCAGCGAGGCCTCCTCATCGGCCCAAGCCTGGAGGTTGTTCTTCGAGTTGGTGACGAAGTCCCTGACTGCGGTGTCGTTGTTGCCCAGCTCGGTGGCCAGGAGGCTGAGGGCCCGAACTCCCCCGGAGATGTTGTTTCGCCGCTTCTCCAACAGGCCGTTTATCCGGGCCGTGTAGGTCGCAAAGGGTCCGAACCGCCTCAGGGCCTGGGAGAGCTCAGGTCCCTTGCCGTCGAGGCCGATGCCGGCACCGTTCAGCAGCAGGACGAGGTAGTCCTGAGTCTCCCTGTCGAGGCTGGCCCAGAATTGGTCCAGCTGGACGTTCGAGAGGCCCTGGGCGAGCGGAAGGGTCGACCCCTCCTCGGGGGGCGGCCCGGTGGTGCCGGGATCGATCTCGACAACCATGTCGTTCAGGCCGGTCTTCGGTCGGAGGAGGAATTCGGCGTCCTGATGGAGCAGCTCGCGGTAACGGGGCTCGATGTCGAGCCGGACCTTGGCCACGCCATTCTCGAGCTCGGCGGCACCGACCTTGCCGACGTTGATTCCCGAGATCACCGCGGCCTGGCCCTGACCGGGAGTGATTGCCTGGGCCGTCTCGAATTCGGCGTTGATCGAGTAGAACTCCTGGCCGAGGCCCGGGATCCATCCGGGCAGCGCGGCCTTCTGGTTGGCGAGGATGACCAGCAGGGTCACGATCGCCAGCAGGATCATCAGCGAGACCGCGACGAAGTCCCTGGTGTGATCCTTGATCGCCCGGGCGAGCTTGGTCATGGCGTGTACACCACCGGGCTGGCCGGGCCGGGTCCTGCTGCCGGGCCGTTGAGGTTGGGTACGTCCTGGGTGTAGCAGTCGAGGTTGGGGTTCAGCGGAGGAAGCCCAGTGTCGAGCGGACTCGAGGCGACGGTCGGTTCCCCCATCCGTCCGTAGAGGGGCGTGTTCGTCCCGGATTCGCTCGGGTCATCCATCTTCACGCTGATTGGGCCGCCGCCCACTTGGAACCGGACGAACGGCCCATTGCCATCGAAGGTCGAGGTCGAGCCGGCCACGTTGACCGCCGAGTAAAGGGCCTGGCGGGAAGCAGGCTGGCCATTGCCAAGGCCGCTGTCGGTGATCACCTGGTCGCCGGTAGGGATCAGGTTCTCCGAAACGCACAGTCCGAAGGGCCTCAGCTGGGTCATCACTCCCAGGGTCCCGGCCGCCGCCTTAGCCGCCGGCGGGGCCGACTTCCTCAGGATCTGCGAGAGGCCGAGCAGCTCGGGCTGGGTCAGGAGACCCTTCAGCTGTGTGGTGAGCGGGGGCAGGAGCCGGATCGCCCGCGGCAGCTCGTTGATCCCCGGCTCTGCCGCCCTGGCGAAACCACGGATCGCCGGCAGGGCCCGGTTCAGGTTGGTCAGCGAGACCCTGGCCGTGGCGATGGTCGGTCCCAGTTCCCGGACCGTCGCTTCGAGGTTGCCCGACTCCGCAGCCAGGGCCCCGGTGAAGATTTCGAAGTTCCGGATGAATCCCCGGACATCGTCCTGCCGCTCGTTGACCGTCCCGGTAAGGCGGCCGAGACCGCGGAGCAGGTTCCTCAGGTCGTTCGGACCCTCCCCGAGATAGGCCTCGTTGACGATCGCAGTGCCCCGGGCGGCCACCGGGCCGCTCCGGTATGCGAGGTTGAGCGACTGGCCGCCGGTCAGTCCCTGGGCCAGCGGTTCGAAGGTGATGTCGTCGACCGCGGTCGGCTCCCGGGTCAGGCCTTCACCGAGCCCGGCCAGGAGCTTCTGGAGGTAGGCCCTCTGGGGAAGCTGGAGGACGTTCCGCAGAACGTCCCCGGTCTGGACGCTCGTACCCGTCCTCGAGAGCGGGATCTCGGCACCTTCCTCGATCACCGGTGCGGTCGGAGTGCCCGGGTCGAGGTCGATGAACCAGTTGCCTTCGAGGAACAGCCTCGGCCGGATCTGGGCTGCCGCGTCCGTATGGATTGGCTGGCCCTCCTCGTCGACAGTGAAGGTGATCACGGTGGCGTCGCCCTTCGGCTCCGACTTGACCACCTTGCCGACGTTGATCCCAGCTATCCGGACTGGCGACTTCTCCGAGATGTCGACCGCGTTGGCGAAGGTCGCCCGGACCTCGTATCCGGGGTCGGTGAACGGGATCGACTTGGTGAAGGCGTAGAAGAGGAAGACTGCGATCAGGCCGATCGCAATCAGGCCCACTGCGAGCGGACCGAGTCCCCTCCACTCACGGAAGAACTCCTGGTTGTAACGGGGGGTTCCGCGAGGCTTATCGGCCATCAGTCGGTCCCCCAGTCGAGCTGCGCCTGGGACTGGTCGTTGGTGACGATCGTGCGCTCCGCATCACCATTCCCGATCACCTGGGTTCCGATCGTGTAGCCCTCATTGCCGGCGGCACAGACCCGTGGCTGCCCGGGCGACGCGGTCCAGGGGTAGGGGTTCGAATGGAGGAAGTTGCCGGGGTTATCGGGGTACGGCGCAGGTGCAGGTCCACCGTTGGCCGGGGCTGCTGCCGGCCCACCCTCGGCATTTACGCCGACGGGAGGCAGTACCGAGATCGCCCGAACCCATTTGCCGGTCGAGTTGCCGGTCGAGGAGACCTCCTGGATGTTCCTGAGAAGGAGCGCGAGGTAGTTGCAGACGTTCTGGGCCGGGGTGACGAACGAGGTCAACGGCTGGAGGGTCTGCCCCAGCTCGACCAGCGAGTCGAGTCCCTGCACGTTGGTCGGGTTCTCGCCGAAGAGCCTCAACGACCTCGCGGTCGGGGCGAGCTGATCGTTCAACTGCGGCGAGTCCTCGAGCACCGGGATGCCGACCTTGAGGGCCTGGTTGGTGATCGGGGCACTTTCGCCCAGGGCGACTGCGCCGGGCCGAAGCGCCCGCGCAAAACGTGCGGAGGTGTAGAGGAAGGGCCGGATTCGGGGTGCCTCCCGCTGGACGACTTTCTGGGTCTTGACGTTCTCGGTGATCGAGTCCTGCATGTAGGGCCTCGCGACCGTCGCCAGGGAGGAGAAGGTCGTATTCAGGTACTCGAAGTTCTGTGCCTGCTGCTCGGCCACGGGAGCAACCTCGGCGGCGGCCTGGCTCAAGCCCTTGATGAAGCCCTCGAGGTCGGTCCGCTCGGAAGCCAGGTTCCGGGTGACCGGCCGGGCCACCTCCAGCAACGGCGGGAGGAGCCCGAGGATCTCGTTGATTGCTCCGCCCCGCGCCGCGAAGGCGCCGCCGTACTGGGCGAAGTTGCTCTGGATCGCCCGGCGGACGTCGGGCTGGAACATGTTGAAGAACTGGTCCTGATCAACCGGCTCCGGCACGGCCTGGGTGATCGGAAGGGTGCCCCCGTCGGGGAGCTCCTGGTCGGACTCGCCCGGGGTCAGCAGCAGGTACTTGAGCCCCAGGGCGGAGCGCTGTCGGACCACCACGGTCGAGTCCTCGGGGATCGGTCCCGCACTCTGGTCGAGCTTGAGGGAGAGGTTGACGATGGTCTGGCCGTCCTCGAGCTGGACCGGCTTCACCTCCTGCACCGTTCCGACCCTCACCCCGGCGATCCTGACTTCGTTCCCGTTGACCAGGGAGGCGCCCGATGGCAACTCGGCGTTGATCTGGTAGGTCGGGACGAACGGCAGCCCGGTGTTCGCGTTGTAGGAGAAGAACACCCCGACAACGACGATCAGGGTCGTCACCGCCCCCACGAGGAGCGGGCTTGCCGAGATCCCTGTTTTCTTCGGCTGGCTCATCGTCCGAGCAGGTACTCCAGGATCGCCATTCGGGTCATCTGTCTGGGATTCGCCCTGCGGTCATCACTCCCGCGCTGAAGGGCACCAGCCTGGTCGCCCGCCGGGGAGGTGCCCCCATCGTCCGGGGCCGCCGGCGCGACCGGTTCGGGAACGACCGGCTCTTCGGGCCCTGCCGGCTCCTCTGGGACGACCGGCTCTTCGGGCACGGGTTCGTCACCGGGTTCGGTCGGTACTGCCTCGCCGTCCTCGAGATCCTCCGGCGAAATGCCACCGGTTCCCAGGTCGGGGAGGACTTCGCGGGCTGTCGCCGAGAGCGACTGGGCCGTATTGGCCCACTGGGCGGGGCAGTCACTGAACTTGACGACCTTGTACTCGGAGCAACCGGTCACCAGGACGTTGGTCCGCTGGTAGTGACCGAACTGGTCGTAGCCGGAGAGGGCGCTTCCAGTGTTGTAGAAGAACCGCATCAGGTTCTTGAAGCCATTCGCCTCCCTGGTGCTCTTGAGGAGGAACTCGAGGCTGGTGCTCGGCTCCTTGGCTGCCCGGGCCTGATCCCCGAGCAACTCGACGATCGGGATCGAGGCCTGCAGGTCCGGCAATGCGGTCCGGGTTGCCCGGGCAAGGCTGGTCAGGGAGACGTTGCTGGCCCTCGCGAACGGGGCGAGCTGCTCGGTCACCTGGGAGATGTCCTTGGCGCTCGGCCTCAGCGCAGCGAAGACCGGTCTCGCATCCCCGGTGAAGGTCTCCAGAGCCGCAAAGGTCGCCCGCAACTCCCGCAGCGTCTGCGGCAGAAGCCTCAGGTTCTCCCGCATGTCGTCGCTCCGTTCGGCAGTCGCACCGGCCGTGTAACCGGCCGACTTGAAGAAGCCGACCATCTGCTTGCGCCGAGCGGCAAGTCGCGTCAGGTTGTTGTCGCCATTCCTGGCGAGCTCGGCCAGTCGCCGATTCTGGGAAGCGAGGATCCTCAGGACCTTGTTCACCTCGAGCAGGGTCGGGTTTGCCCTCGTGATCGTCTCGCGGAGCTCCGGACCCCGTGTCGCGAGTCCCACGCCGAGCTCGTTCAGGATGATCCTGAAGCGCTGCTGGTACGGGAGGCGATAGATGTTGTTGATCAGGTCCTGGTCGACCGAGCGGCCGTTGTTCTCCAGGGGGAGCAGCCTCTGGCCGGCCCCCGGCTGCCCCTCGGGGATGACCGCGAGGGCCGGAGGCGGTTCGGTACCCGGGGGCCTCGGCTCGGTCACCTGGCAGTCGATGAACTTCTCACCGATCAAAGACTGTGGACGGATGACGCAGGAGGCGTCGTCGCGGAAGTCCTGGAAGTCAGGGTCGTTGATCTTCATCACGACGATCGCCTTGCCCGGACTGGTCGGGTCCTCGGGATCGTCGGTGACAACCTCGTCAGGCATCGAAACATCGATCGAGTCGACCGAGCCGACGTTCGCTCCTGCGACCCGGACATCGACATCCGGAACGACGAAGGCACCGTTGTCGAATACCGCGCGGACCAGGTAGGGGTTCGAGTCGCCCGAGAGGTTGCGGATCACGAGGAGCGCCAGGACCGCAGCGAGGATGATTCCGGAGATGACGAGAAGCCTTCTCATGGCACCTGCGTGGGGTCGCACTTGCCGACGAGGTTGCCGTCGTCGAGGAAGGGGTTCGATCCAGCGATCGGCTGGGTCGAGCCACCGGGGCAACGCTGGATACCACTGATGAAGTCGAGGCCACTGTAGACAGCGGTCGAAGCCGGCTCAATCGTGGTGCCGTTGAGCTGGTAGAGACCCATCGCGGTCGGCCTGACCCGCGTGTAATGGCCGTTGACGTCGTAATTGGCGGAGGCAGCCCCGAGCTTCGCCAGGGCGGCGTAGATGTCCGGAGACCAGGCCCTGGTCTCCGCGACCTCGTCCTGGGAGGCATCGAGAGCACCGATCGCCGCATCGACCCCCGGTCCGGCCTTGCTCTCCAGTGGGATCAGCGAGCTGAGCAGGTCGGAGGTGTCATTGTTCTTCCCGCTGCGTCCGGCCGCGGTCGCCAGGTTGGAGAAGACCGGGCGCGCCCGTTTGAGGACCGGGCGGAGCTGGTTCTTGAGGAATCCGGCCAGGCCGGCGTCGGCCGCCCGGGCATTCGCCTTGAACAACGGCTCGATGTCGTCGAGCGATTGGCGGAGGTTGACCAGGGTCGTGCTGCCCTGCCTGAGGGTCGGAGGGAGTTCCTGGAGCGCCAGCGAGAGGGATTGGTTCTGTCGGCCGATGGCGTTCAGGGCGATGTCTGCGTTGCCGACCAGATCGGTTATCTCCGGGGCGACGCTGGCCAGCGTCGTCATCAGGCCCCCGACGTTCCTCACGAAGACATCAAGCTTCGAGTCCTGATCGGAGAGCTCGGCCATCAGCCTCTGGGTACTGCTGAATGACGCACCGGTGTACTTGAAGGTCTGGTTCGCGCCCTCAGCCGCGTCCCCGGCGTAGATCTGGGCGATCCCCCGGAATACGCCCGACAGTCCGTCCCGGGTCCGACGATCGAAGATGTCGAAGAACTGGTCGATCTCGACTGCTGAAGTCGTGTTCTCCTCTCCGAGGACGGTCCCCTCCGGAATCTCGGGCGCGTTGTCGGGTCCGGGCATCAGCGAGAGGTAGTGGTTGTGGACGCTCGAGAGGGAGCGCTTGCGAACGATGAACGAGCTGCCCTCATGGAGCGGCTCGTCGAGTTCGACTTCCATCTCGGCCATGCTGTCCTCGGTCAGGCCGATGTCGGTGACCGACCCGACCGGGTGCCCCCCGACCATGATCAGGTTGCCCGGGACGATCAGGCTCACGTTCTCGAAGTGGAGCTTGTACCGGTAACCGGAGCTACCGCTGAATATAAGGACGGCCAGCAGAACGACCGCGCATACGAAGACGCCCAGGATCGAAAACCTGAGCAAGGTGGAACTCCGGCTTCGGACCGTTGCTCCGCCGGACTCTGCTGGACTGGCTGGGGTCAACCTTCGCTATCCGGTGTTTCTCCCCACCGGAGGAGCCTCCTTCCTCTCGAACGATGCTACCTGAGGGATCCCCCGGGAAGGGGCTACCCGACGGGCCTCAGACGGCTACGGAACCGGGGTCGTCCCGACCACCGACCGGTCGGACGATGGCCTACTTGCGAAGCAGTGAGCGGAGGTACGGGAACGGGTCGATCGGCTTGCCCCCGGTCCACCACTGACCGACCCAGTACTCGAAGTGGAGGTGGCAGCCGAACGACCTTCCGGTGTTGCCGACCTGTCCAACCACCTGCCCGGCCCCGAGCCGGTCGCCTTCCCTGCGGGGGGAGGGTTCCTGAAGATGCATGTAGGCGAATCGGGTATTGGTGCCGAGGTTCCTGAGCACGACGTAGTTACCGGCCCCGCCCGCCTGCGTGTCGCGAACTTCGACCACCGCTTTCCTCACGGAAACGAGGGAGGTGCCACAGGGGGCCCCGATGTCCTGCCCCTGGTGCATGTGGGTCCCCCTGTCCTCACCGAAGTTCGGTGTGAAGGGGTAGTAGCGGCCGCGAATCGGAAAGACTTCCTTGGGGATCATGCTCGGAGGAAGGACCTCGAGCTCGCGAGGGGTCCGGTTCGAGCGGGTCCCGTCGGCGGCAACGACCGAAACCCGACCGCTCACCGCACCCTTTGGCACGGTCGCGGTGACCGCCCCGTAGCCCCGCCTTGCATAACCGGCCGGGATCGGCCCGTTGGCCCCTGCGAAGACGACCCGGCTGACCGATTCGAGGTAGTCGCCCTCGACCCTGACCTTGGATCCCGGAGTCGCCTTTCGGGCATCGACGCACCTGGTCACGCAGACGGCGTCATCGACCTGGGGTTCTCCAGCGACACCGAGTCCGCCGGTCTTGTCGGCCGCGGAAGCATGGACGGTGAAGAGGCCCAGGAATAGGGCCAGGGCAACCGAGAAGACGGGGAGACCCATCAATACGGGCCGTCCGAAGCTGGGCAGCGGCAGGCGGCCGGAGGTGTGGAGGGGATCGGGCACCGGAAAAGACCTTAGCGAACCGTAGGGCGTTTGTGAGTGAACGTAAACATTTGGCTCCCCTATTGGCCGAGCGCTCCCTGTCCCGATGGAGATAGCCCCTGGGGAAAACTTAGCCTGCCGGACAAGCGCCGAATCGGCATCCACGCTTTACTCCGTGAACCGTTCCTTGCTCCCGGCAGGTGCGGTAGCCGGAAGAAATCCCAATCCGCCCCGGAGGTGCCTCAGACATGACCCGGACCCGCCAGCAGAATGTCACTGCCGCCCAGTGGAACCCGAATGGTGGTCCGGTCATGCCGGTCGACCTGACTCGGGACGAGAACATCGTCTTCGGCAGCGACGTCTTCTCGCTCGCGGCCCAGCGTGAGCGGCTGCCGGCCGACGTCTTCGACCGACTCGTCGCGACGCTGGAGAAGGGTGCGGCACTCGATGTCGAGCTGGCCGATGCGGTCGCCGACG
The DNA here is from genome assembly GCA_903891285.1 of uncultured Solirubrobacterales bacterium. Lineage (GTDB taxonomy): Bacteria > Actinomycetota > Thermoleophilia > Solirubrobacterales > 70-9 > 67-14. The sequence continues at coordinate 12,635 of CAITDZ010000053.1, read as the reverse complement.
CGATGAAGGACTGGGCGCTCGAGAACGGTGCGACCCACTTCACCCACGTCTTCCAGCCCCTGACCGGATCGACTGCCGAGAAGCACGACTCGTTCTTCACCCCGACGCCGGAGGGTCATGCGATCGCGGCCTTCTCCGGGAGCGAGCTGATCCAGGGCGAGCCCGATGCTTCTTCATTCCCGACCGGTGGGATCCGGGCAACCTTCGAAGCCCGGGGATACACCGCCTGGGATCCGACCAGCCCGGCCTTCCTGCTGGACAACCCGAACGGGAAGCTCCTCTGCATCCCGACCGCCTTTGCCTCCTGGACCGGCGAGGCGCTCGACGCAAAGATCCCCCTGCTGCGCTCGATGGATGCACTGTCGCGATCGGCGGTCAGGGCCCTCCGGGTCCTCGGGGATACCGAAACCGAGCGCGTCGTGACCACGGTCGGACCCGAACAGGAGTACTTCCTGATCGACGAGCAGTACTATTTCGACCGGCCGGACCTGATCCTCACCGGCCGGACCCTGTTCGGCACCAAGCCGGCCAAGGGTCACGAGCTCGACGACCACTACTTCGGGGCGATCCCGGAGCGGGTCCTGGCCTTCATGATGGAGGCCGAAGACGAGATGGCCCGACTGGGCATCCCGATCAAGACCCGGCACAACGAGGTCGCCCCCGCCCAGTACGAGATCGCCCCGATGTTCGAGAACTCGAACGTCGGCTCGGACCACCAGCAGCTGCTGATGCAGGTGCTCCAGAACGTCGCCCGACGGTACGGACTGGTCTGCCTGCTCCACGAGAAGCCCTTTGCCGGGGTGAACGGTTCCGGCAAACACAACAACTGGTCGATGGGGACCGATACCGGGAAGAACCTGCTCGACCCCGGCGACACCCCCGCCCAGAACTTGAGCTTCCTCTTCTTCTGCGCAGCGGTGATCCAGGCGGTGAACCGCCACCAGGGCCTGCTCCGTGCCTCGGTGGCGAACATCGGCCAGGACCACCGGCTCGGGGCAAACGAGGCACCGCCGGCGATCATCTCGATCTTCCTCGGCGCCGAGCTCGAGAAGCTCTTCGATGCGATCGCCGCCGGCGAGGGCGAGCGGGAGACCCCGGGCGAACTCCTCGACCTGGGGGCCGAAGTGCTCCCTGACCTGCCGCTCCACGGAGGCGACCGTAACCGGACCTCCCCGTTTGCCTTCACCGGCAACAAGTTCGAGTTCCGGGCGCTCGGATCGAGCATGTCGCTCGCCTTCACCAACACCGTGCTGAACACGATCGTCGCCGAGGCGATCGACGACCTCGCCGACAAGGTCGAGGCGATCGGCACCGACGACCTGGCCGCTGCGATCGAGAGCGTGGTCGGCGAGTCCTACAGGGAGAACCGCCAGATCTGTTTCGACGGCGACGGCTATTCCGAGGAGTGGCAGGAGGAGGCGGCGAAGCGGGGGCTGGAGAACCTCCGTACGACGCCCGACGCCCTGCCGGAGATAGTCAGCGAACAGACGGTGGAGACCTTCGGCAAGTACGGGGTGCTCGACCGCCGGGAACTCGAGGCCCGCTTCGAGGTCTGGGTCGAGCAGTACGCGATGGAAGCGAACATCGAGGCCGAGACGGCCGCGGACATCGCCCGGACCCAGATCATTCCGGCCGTACTCAGGCACCTTGCGATGCTCGACGAGGCGGATGCCGATCAGCTCGAGAAGGAGGCGCGGGCCCTGTTCGACCAGCTGGTCGAGAGGACGGTTGCCCTCGAGGGGGTCAACATGTATCCCGACGGAATCGACGCCGAAGGGCTCGACCTCGCGGTCTACGCCCGGGACGAGCAGCTGGCGAAGATGCATGACGTCCGCGAGGTCGCCGACCGGCTCGAGCGGATCGTCAGCGATGACCTCTGGCCGCTGCCGAAGTACTCGGAGATGCTCTTCATCAAGTAAGGAAGGCGGTCCGGCCGCGGGAGGGACCCGACCCAATCCCGCTCCTGATTGACTTGCACGGGATGGAGGTGATCCGTGACGAACAGCCTGAGTGGCTGACCAACTCCTACCTGGTCGTCGACCGGAATCGGGGAAAGGGCATCCTGGTCGACGCCAACGGTCGGGCGGGGGAACTCCTCGAACGGGCCGACGCCGAGGGCATCGAGGTCTCATACCTCCTCCTCACCCATGAACATTGGGACCACGTACTCGACGCTGGCGCGCTGGCAGCCGAGCGCGGCCTGACCGTCCTGGCCCACCCGCAGGCCGCCCCGATGCTCGACTTCGAGGTGACTCCGATCGACGGTGGCGAGAAGGTCGAGTTGGACGGGTTCGAGGTCGAGGCCCTGCACACCCCGGGGCACAGCGACGTGCACCTCGCCTTCCTGGTCGACGGAGACGACCTCTTCTCCGGCGACGTCCTCTTTGCCGGTACGGTCGGGGGAACGATGCTCCCGGGCAATTCGGGCTTCGACGAGATGAAGTCTTCGGTGATGGACGTGCTGATGGAGCTCGACCCGGCGACACGGGTCCACCCGGGCCACGCCGGTCCGACCACGATCGGCGACGAACTCGAATCAAACCCATTCGTTCGGGTGTGGAGAGGGCTCGACCCCGAGGGTGATGAGTCCTGTGAGGTGGCCGACGCGGGGGCGGCCACCCTCGTCCTCTGGGCGCCTGACTACGACGGGACCAACAAGGCCTGGGTCAGGTTCCCGGACGGCACCGAGGGGATCACCGGAGGCTCGAGGGTCGAGCGGGCCTGAGCCCCCGGCCTAGGGTCGTCTGACCAGGACCCGGGCCTCGATCAGTCCGCCCAGGGCGATCAGCAGTCCCACGCCGAAAAGGGTCGCTGCCTCGCCCGAGAGACCCATTACCCCAGGTCCGCCTGCACCCGACCCTTTCGGCCCCGCCTCGGGGACGGCGCTCTGGGCTGCGGTGGCTGCAGGGTCGATCAGCAGGCCCGAAACCTCCTTGAGGCCGTCCCTTGACGTGGCGGCCTTCTGGGGCTGCCTGGTTCGGTCAGGGGGTGCCTGCCCGGAAGGGGCGATGGGGCTGCCCGACCCCGAACCGCCCGAGCCGCCCGAGCCGCCGGAACCGTAGCCGCCACCGGATCCCCCGGAGCCGTAGACCGGATCCCCCGGAGCCGCTGGCGCCGGACTCCCGGACGAGCTTCCTCCCGTGCCGCCGGAATCCCCGCCTCCGGAAGGAGAGACATCAAGCGAGAGTGCTGCCTGGCCCTCCCCGCCACCACCCGAGACGACGAGGACCACCGATCGCCTGCCGGTCCCCTCGAAGGTGTGCTCGATGGTCGGGGATGAGGTCGTCCTGGCGGTGCCGTCGCTGAACGTCCATCGGTAGGAGAGGCTCGTCCCGGCGGGAGCCCCGGTCACCTTCGCGGTCAAGGCCACCGACTGGCCCCGCTTCGGCCGACTGGGCGTCGCCGAGATACGGACCGCGAAGTCGAGGCCGCTCCCGACCTTCATACCCACCGGAGCGAAGCTGAAGGTGTACTCCCGCCCGGGGGATCCGGGCATCAGGAAGACCGTGGTCCCGTTGTTCTCGTAGAAGACCGGTGGGCCGTCGGTGAAGTAGTTCCGGTCGAGGGCCTCCGCCCGCGAAAGCCTGATCACCCCTGCCGTCGGCAGGTCGACCTCGATCGAGGGGAGGGTTGCCAGGTCGAGCCATCCTCCTGCCTCCTTCTCGGCTTCCTCGAGCACCCGGCGCATCGAGTAGCCGCTGACCTGTTTCCGACCTGACGAAAGTGCATATGCCTGGTTGTTGATGTCCGGGGATCCGAGGGCTGCGAGCCGGACCGTCACCTGGCTCGGGTCGGTACCCGGCGCGCTTACCGTGACGGTCCCATCCTTCGCGCTCGCGGAACCCGGAAGGATTGCCAGGACGAGGAGGAGTCCCAGCGGGAGCAGCAGGGAGCGGCCCCGGTTCATGGAGCCCTCCGGATCGACAGGTCGACTGAACCGAACTCTGCCCCTGGAGCGTAGAAGCCACCGAATACGCCGGTCGAGCCTGCCGGCACCGATCCCGGGATACCTGTCCAGGTAGTGGTCGATCCAGTGGTCACCGGGGTGACCAGGTCGGGACGGAGGTCGACCACCACGGCCCTCCCACGGCTGAACGGGGTGCCATCGATTCCCTCGACCGTAAAGACGAGTCGCGAATCCGTCCCGTCCAGTTCCACCTCGGGTGCGGTCACCGTGAAGTTGATCCCCTTGTAGACGTTCTGGCTGCCGCAGTAGCGGAAGTAGACCCCGCCACTTCCCCTGCTCGACGCTAACCTCCCGCCCCCCGGGCCTCCATCGAACCAACCAGCGACGAATGGGAACGAGAAGGAGTAGACGAGCGGGGGCTGACCGGGAAGGGTGACCGGCGAATCGGGGACTGCCCCACCGATGGCTGACGGTGGGTCACCGCTAGCCACGTACTGGACCCAGCTCTGGCGGACGTTCCATTTGATCGTGCCACCGACCAGCTCCGTGGCCCCGGCGGGTCGGGGGAAGTCCGGGGGGGGCTGGGGCGGGGTGACGTCCGGCTCGACCGGATCGGTCCAGTCGAGGTACAAACCACCCCACTCCATCCCCCGGCGGGCGGCCAGTCCGGTTCGTTTCCGGAGGTCGCGGGCGAATCTGCCGAGCAGCTTGGTCCGACCACCCGTGACGATCGCTCCGGAAAGAGCGCCCGTCTTCCGTTGGACCCTCGTCCCAACCACCCGGAAGAGTCGCATCGCTGCGCTCGAACTCCTGCCCTCGACCCAGGCCTCTCCGGTCGGTCGCCGCACGAACCGGGTCAGGGCCACCTTGACCTTCCGGTTCTTGCCACCGGTGACGGTGAACCCGCCCGAGAGCCCGACCGAGACCGTTTCCCCCGGCCCGTCGTTGGAATTGACGGGGAATACGGGAACCCCTCCCTCCCGGACCGCGGGAACGAGGTAGCGCTGGGTCAAGCCGGACCGGTTCAGCTTCTTCCAAGTCGACCGCTTGGTGGTCAGCTCGGCATTGCCGATCCTGGTGTTGCCGTCCGGATCGACCGGGCAGGCAGTGAGCGGCTCGGGGGTGGCGGCGGTGCCGGGGACCGCCGGGCCGAACAGCACGGCCGCAGCGACCAGCACGGCAAGTGCCGCAGGGCGCCCTGTCGCGCCGGGATTCATCGGATCAGGCCGGCGTAGCCGAGGTCACCGAGAAGCCGATCGTCTGCAGCGCCTGCCCGGCTTGGTAGCGGAATGTCGGCGAGAACGGCGCCAGCCTGAGGACCTCCGAGCCGGTCTCGGTGAGGATCACCGGCACGTTGGCCCAGGTAATCGTGTCCGCCGTCTGGGTGCGGGTTCCCTCGGAGGTGACCAGATTGGCCAGGACGACCCGCTGGGTGGGGATCCAATCGACCTTCGACTCGGCAGGGTTTACGTTGACGCTGGTGTCGACGTCGAAGACGAGCTGGGCCTTCAGGCCATCGATCATGATCGTCGGGTTCGAGAGGTTGACCCTGAACTGTCCCTTGTGGCAGAGGACGATCGTCCCGGAGCCCTCGAGGACCACCTGGTCACTCGCAACGCCCGTGCTCGAGGCGTTGAACCTTCCGGCCACGTAGGGCCACTTGAAGCCGGTCGGGGCAAGCCCCGGCACCGGGTTGGGGATGACCGAGGATCCGTCTGCAGCCTGCATCACGCCCTGGGCTCCGGGCAGGAAGAAGAGGTAGTTGCGAAAACTCGAGCGAAAGCCCCAGGAGATGTCGAGCCCTGTCGCAGCAGTAGCTCCCTCGAACTCGGGCGGCGTCCCGGCCTCCTGCAGCGTTCCGGCAGTCTTCGAGGTCGCCTGGAGTTCGCAGAGGCTCCCATAAGGGTCTTCGAAGGCTGCCTGGCCCGAAGCCGAGGAGGTCCCGACCCGCGACGCCGGGAGCCGGTCGATACCGAACCTGGAAGCGATCTCCCGGGCGGCCACGGGGGTAAGGCCGGTCGCCCGTCCATCCAGGGCCACGGTCCCGACCTGGTCATCCAACTCCGCCGGTCCGCCAGTCTTGAAGAGCGAGACGGTCTTCTTGCCGATGCGGCCCTTGACCACCGATGCATCGGTTCCCGAGACGACCGAAAGCCGCCCGATCACGAGCCTCTCCGTTCCACGGGAAAAGACCAGGGAGCCGGCAAGGGTGATCACACCCCGGTCGCCGGTTACCGAGACGTCTTTCGCCGGAGCCTGAATCCTTACCCGACCTTTCGAGAGCTGCGTCGGGAAAGCGGCACCGGTCGCCGAGATTCGAATCCCTGCAGCGGAGAGCGCCCTGGCGGCCTTCCCGGAGCCCAGGTCCATGGTCGCCGAGCCCTGCGGCCCGACTGCAGCCGAGGCAACCCCACTGAAGCCAACCATCCCGGTGAGAAGGATTCCGCCTGCGAGGAAGCCGGCGAGTGCCCTGCCCGTCCGCCGATCGGTTGCGCCCGAAACATTCCTGCCGTTCATCTCTCGAGTCCTTTCGCCACTCGGCCCGCCCCGGCTCCAGCCCGGAAGGTGCCTTGGGAAGTGGTGGTTAGGGATACCTTAGCCAACTTAGGGAAGCCTTAATCAGGTCGTTCGGCGCCGATCAGGTGCCGAGTCCGGACCTTCGATCCAACCAGCCGACGTGGAGGGCCGAGCGACCGTCGCGACTGACGAGTTCGGCCTCGACGCCCCAGACCTCCGAAATCAGCTGTTGTGTCAACACCTCGAAGGGGCTTCCGGTTGCGATAGAGCGACCGGAGGAGATCACGACGACCCGGTCCGCCACCGCGGCGGCGAGGGCCAGATCGTGGACGATCAGCAGGACCGCCAGCCCACCCTCGACCAGACCTCGCAGGAGGCGGGACACCTCAGCGGTGGCACCGAGGTCGAGCTGGGCGGTCGGCTCGTCCGCCACCAGCGCCGGCGCGTCCTGGGCCAGGGCAACCGCGATCTGGACCCGCTGGAGCTCGCCGCCCGAGAGGGTGGTCAGCAGACGATCGGCCAGTCGGTCCACCCTCGCCCTCCCGAGCGCCTCGGTGATCGCCTCGCGGTCAGTGCCAGAGGACCCCCTGAAAGGTCCGAAGTGCGCCGAGCGTCCGATCGACACCGCGTCCCCGACAGTGACCCCGGCCGGTACCTGCGGGAGCTGCGGAATGAACGCCCGGGTCCGAGCGAGCTCCCTGCCACGTATCCCGCCGATCGGTCGACCGCCCCACTCGACCCGCCCGGAGGTCGCCCGCTGGAGGCCACAGGCCACCCGGGCGAAGGTCGACTTGCCGGCACCATTCGGCCCCACGACCGCAACGAGCTCGCCCGTGGACAGGGTCAGGTCGACGCCGTCGAGGATCGGTCGGCCACCGATCTCGACCCCTACGCCGGTCGCCTCGAGGAGTACCTCGGCGCTGGTGCGCATCAGACCGCTTTCCTGAGGAGATAGAGGAAGACCGGTACCCCGAGCAGTACGAGGAGCGGCCCGACCGGCAGCTCGACCGGTGCGGCGATAACCCGGGCCAGGGTGTCGGCCGAGACCAGGAGTGCCGCGCCCCCGAGGGCGGAGACCGGGAGTACGTAGGTGTTCCTGGCGGTCCCGGCGGCCAACCGCACCATGTGCGGAACGACCAGGCCGAGGAAGGCGAGCAGTCCGGCGACCGCAGCGGCGGCAGATGCGAGGAGTGCCGCTACGAATGCTGCCAGGAAGCGGATCCTTCGAGGACGGGAGCCGAGCGATGCGGCCACCTCATCCCCCAGCGCCAGCCGGTCGAGCGGGCGGACGAGGAAGACCGAGAGAACGAAGCCGACCACGAAGTAGGGAAGGACCTGTCTGATCGTGTCCCACCCGGTGGTGGTCAGACCACCGACCAGGAAGAACAGGCCGGCCGGTACCCGGTCCGGGAAGGCAGCCATCAGGGCCGCGGTCGCAGCTCCGAAGAGTGAGGCGATCGCGATCCCGGCGAGGATCACTCGACCGATGCCACCTCCCCGCTCGCCTACGAATCCGATCAGGAAGACGAATGAAGCTGCCAGCAGACCGAAGGCCAGCGCGCTCAGCGGGACGAGGGCCGCCTGGGCCGGCAGGAGGAGGAGGACCAGCATCGCCCCGAACCCGGCGCCACCCGTCACCCCGATCACATCGGGGGAGGCGAGCGGGTTGGAGAGGGCCCCCTGCAGGCAGGCCCCGGCGACGCCCAGGGCCGCGCCCACCAGGAGTGCCTCGACCATTCGCGGCAGCCGCAGGCGCTGGATGATCTCGTAGTCGGGACCCGAGTCGACCGAGCCGAAGAGGATGTTGAGGATCTCGCTGATCGGGATCGAAACCGCACCGAAGGCGAGTGACGCAGCGCACCCGGCGACCGCCACGACCCCGAGCACCACTACGACGAGGGTCCGCCGGAGGGTCAAACTGCCTTCCGGCTAGCCGTTCCCGAGGAAGCGGCGCACCTTCCGGATCGTCGTCCCGATGTCCGTCCCGGCCTGGAGCAGCGAGTTGTCGTCCGAGAAGTAGATCCGGCCACTGTCGGCAGCGCCAGTCCCGGCCCACTGCTCGCGGAGCTGAGCCTTCAGCTCGGGCGTGATCTCGTCCGCATTCGCGTGCGGTACGGCGATGATTACCTCCGGGTTCTCGGCGATCACCACCTCGTTCGAGATCCGGGCGAAACCCCGGCCTCCGGCCCCACCGGTCAGGAGGCGCCCCCCGGCGCGCCCGACTATCTCCCCGCCCCAACTGTCCCCGAGGAAGGCCCAGGGCGTCCTGCCGACGCCGAGGATCAGCATTACCCGCGGCCGACTGGAGATCCCCTGAGTGCTCCGGCGAACCGATCTCTTCATCTGGGTGACCAGGCGCTCGCCGCGGGCCTTGCGACCGACCAGGCGGGCAATTTCGGAAACCTTCCGGTAGGAGCCGGCTATCGAGCTGGGATCGGCATTGACCACCCGCCCCGCGATCTGTTCCATCGCGTCCCGGCCTGCAGCCCACTGGGGGGAGGAGAAGATCAAGCTGGGTCCGTAGGTGAGGAGCAGTTCCATGTTGGGGCCGTTCGGGTGGCTCATCGGAATCCTCGGGGTGGTACGGAGGCCAGAGACGTAACGACGATCACCTCCGAGGGTCTGGCCGATCGCCTCGGGGAAGACGCCCATCAGGGCCATCGAATTTGCTGCAAAGGGGGTGAGGGCCACTACTTTCGGGGCGGAGCTCGAAGGGGCTGCGCTTGCTCCGGAAGGCGTCAGGCTCCTCGCGAGGCCCGCGGCAGCGACGACAAGGGCCAGGGCGCAGGCCGCGGACGCCAGTCGAAGCCTGCGGTCATCCGCTCCGTAGCGGCGTGGGCCTTCGGGCCCTGGATCCATATCAGCTCTTGCCACCCCGGCACCTTTCTGGGAATCTCTCTCGACAGCTTCGGCCCCGACTTCGCGTCGGTGTCCCCTGAAACCCGGCAGACCGCTCTTCGACCCGATCGAGGGGGAAATAATAGGGTAGCCTAAGTCCCCGGGGTCGCCGCCCTTTCGGGCACCCCCCCGGACCGGAGAGCCGAACTTGAGCAACCAGACGGAAACCAGACCCGAGGCCCGCGAGGTGGTCGGCGCCCACCGCCTCCCCGACGGGGTGGCCGTGCCCGACGTCGATCCGCTCGCCCGGAATGGCCGCAGGCGAACCCCTGCCGAAGAGGCCCGGACGCTGGTTGCCTCGTCGACCTCCGGCACCCTCGCCACCCTGAGCGACGATGGATCACCCTGGGCCTCCCTGGTCACCTATGGGCTGCTCGCCGATGGCTCCCCGGTCTTCTGCCTCTCGACCCTCGCCGAGCACGGCCGGAACTTGCTGGAGCGGACCCAGGCTTCGCTGATGGTCGCCGATCCCACCCACGAGGGCGAAGTCCTTGCCGGGGGGCGGGTGACGCTGGCCGGGAGCATGGTCCGGCCCGCCGACCACCCACTCGGTGAGGCAGCCAGGGAGGCCCATCTAGAGGCGGTTCCCTCCGCCGGGAGCTATCTCGACTTCGAAGACTTCTCGCTCTGGGTACTCGACGTCGATCGCGCCCGCTGGGTCGGGGGCTACGGTCGGATGGACACCGCCCACGCGGCCGAGTTCGCCACGGCCGAGCCGGATCCGGTCCATGCCGGAGCGGCCCATGCCGTTCGACACCTGAATGAGGATCACGCCGATTCGCTGCTCGAGATGGCAAGGAACCTCGGGGGCAAGGTCGGCGCAACAGCTGCAACCTGCGCCGCGGCCGACAGGTACGGACTCGATCTAACCGTCCAGATGCCCTCCGGGCGGGAGGCAGTCCGGGTCGAGTTCGCGGAACCCGTCGCCACCCCGGACGGCCTTCGGGGAGCGACCGTGGACCTGGCCCGCCGGGCCCGCGAAACCTCGACGGCCTGACCCGACCCGGAGTCTCCTGGGGACAGGAGTGGCCCGGGCCAATCGCTTCCCTGCCCGGGAAGCGTTTCCGGAATCGACGCTTCGCTGCTACCTTGGCCGGGTGAGGAGGAGCCCGACGAGTGGCGCGGGGAGCATTCCGCCGCGCCTCCGAACGCCGATCAGGCTGATCTACGGAATGCTCGCGGACCGGTCAAAGCCGGACCTGCGTTCGCTTGCCTCCGAGACCGATCCCGAGGCCTTCCTCTGGGCGATTCTCCCCCACGCGGCCAGGAGCTTCGCCGCCAGCATCGTCGTCCTTCCCGAGTCCGACGCCCGGGCCGCGGCAGTCGCCTACCTCTACTGCCGGGCCCTCGATACCTACGAGGACCTCATCCCCGAGCCATCGGGATCCGCGGCCGCGTTGATCGGCTTCGCGAACCGCTTCGAGGCGGACCCCCCGAGCGCCCCTCCCCCGCTTCCTCCGGGCGCCGCGAAGACCGACCGTGAGAGGGTCTACGAGATCCTCGTCGACCGGATCGAGCTGATCGACGCGGTCTACCGGGAGCTCGATCCCGGAACCCGGGAACGGATCGCGGGTCTGGTCCGGGCGATGGCCGAGGGCATGGTCTGGTCGTGGGACACTTTCAATGCCCAGGGGGGTGTCCTGTTGGACGAGGAGCAGCTGGCCCGCTACTGCCGGCACGTGATCGGCAATCCGGTGCTGTTCATGCTGGAGCAGGTCGGCGACCGCGACCTCGATGCCGATGCCCGCGAAAACGCGCTGGTGGTCAGCGAGATGATCCAGCTGGCCAACGTCTCGAGGGATGTCGAGAGCGACCTGAACCGGGGCATCGCCTACCACCCATCGCTCGCCCCGTTCCTGGGTCGGTCGGGCTACGAGCCCGAAGTGATCCCGACGGTCAGGGATGTTCGAGGCCAGTACATCGCGCTCGCCCTCTCGCGGGCACCTGCCTACCGGAGGATGTTCGAGGGTCTGGAGCTCGACCGAAGCGTTCGGGTCCGGGTCGCATCGGTCCTGATGCTGCTCTTCACCGACCTCCACTACCGCGGCTGCGCCATCCGGGCCGGCCACCTTCCGTGGCCGGGGCCGGCCGACCGCCTGCAGGTGATCCTCGGCTCCGCGCCGGCGCTGGTCTCGCGGACCCTCGCCGGCCGCACTGTCAGGCGAGTCGAGCGGGACTTCACCAGCGCCGCGAGCCTGATCGGGCCGAGCGCCCCACATGCCTGACCGGACGAGCGTTCCGGAGATCGCCAGGGAGTCGAGTACCGAGGTCAACGGCCTCCAGTTCGGATCGCTCTCATGGGGGCCGGAAGACGGACCCCTGGCCCTGCTCGTCCATGGGTTTCCCGACACTGCCTGGACCTGGCGCCACGTCGCGCCCCTGCTCGGCGAGGCCGGCTGGCACGCGGTGGCACCCTTCACCCGTGGGTATGGGCCGACCGACCTGGCTCCCGACGATCGCTACTTCGTATCCGACCAGGTGGCAGACGTGATCGCGCTCGCCGACTCGCTACAGGAGCCAGGCCAGGGGGCCGTCCTGATCGGCCACGACTGGGGTGCGGTCGCCGCCTGGGGAGTGGCTACCCACCAGCCGGACCGCTTCGACTCGATCATCACGATGGCCGTCCCGCCCCCGGAGGTGCTCACCGAGGTCTGGCTCTCGCCCGGAACCATTCCGACCGGCCTGGGACAGCTCCGACTGAGTTGGTATTTCCTCTTCAACCAGTTCGGGATCGCGGAGAACCGGTTCGACGGACTCGTCCGGCACCTCTGGCGCACCTGGTCGCCCGGTTACGACGGCTCGGCAGACATCGGGTTGCTGCTCTCGTCGCTCGATGGCCCGGGGAGGAAACGGGCTTCGCTCGAGTACTACCGGGACAACCTGCGTTACGGAATCGGCTACCTGGCCGGACTGAAACCGGTCGCCCCCACCCTCTACCTCCATGGGAGTGACGACGGGTGCGGCCGGATCGGCCTGGCGCGGGTCGGGGCGGGCCTGATGGCCGAAGGGAGCCGATTCGAGGAACTCGAGGGGGCCGGACACTTCCTCAACCTGGAGCGACCGGGGCAAGTCGCCGACCTGGTACTCGACTGGATCGGCTCGCCACAAGGGCGACCGGCTCAGGGGGCGTAGCGGGCCAGCGGCGCGCCCGAGCCTTCCGGCAGGACCGAGTAACCGGTGCACCAGGGATCGGCGGCGACCGTCTCGTCCTGGAAGAAGGAGATCTGGGGTTCGTAGAGCCTCCGGGCCGGTTCGCCGGCAAGGGCTGCCTCGACCCCGGAATCGGAGACGTAGGCAAGGACCTCCGGGTAGG
>CAITDZ010000052.1 GCA_903891285.1 uncultured Solirubrobacterales bacterium | reverse complement strand
TGTCCGTCGCATACCTGGGCACCGGGGGACCGGCGCCGACCCGACTGCGCGGCCTCCCCTCGGTGCTCATCTCGAGGGAGGGTTTCCGGATCATGGTCGACTGTGGCGAGGGAACCCAGCGCCAGATGCGTCTTTCAACGGGGCTGGTGAGGGTTGACGAGATCTACCTGACCCACTTCCACCTCGACCACTGCATGGGGATCCCGGGGCTGCTCAAGACCTACGACCTGAACGATCGCGAGGAGCCGATCCGGATCCTCGGCCCGATCGGCACGGCCCAGTTCATGGAGGACCTGAGGCCCTTCACCGGGAGGCTCGGCTTCCACGTCGAGGTCGAGGAGATCTCCGACCGTGATGTGGTCGGCTATCAGGGTTTCGAGGTCGAGGCCTTCGAGACGGCCCACAGGACCACCTCCCTCGGCTACGCGATCCTCGAGGACGACAGGCCGGGGAAGATCGATCCCGATGAGGCGGCTCGGCTGGGGGTGAGCGATGGCCCATCGCTCGGTGCGCTCCAGGATGGTCGACCGGTAACGGGGGAGAAGGGGGAGGTGAGGCCCGAGCAGGTGATGGGTGAGGATCGCCCCGGCCGTGCAGTAGTCGTCACCGGGGACACCGGCCCTTCGGCGAGGACGGTCGAGGCTGCAGCCGAGGCCGACCTGCTGATCCACGACTCCTCGTTCCTCAGCGAGGACTCCGAGCGAGCCGCAGAGACCGCCCACTCGACCGCGGCCCAGGCTGCCGGGGTTGCGGCCGAGGCCGGAGTGAAGATGCTTTCCCTCGTCCACATCTCGGCCAGGTACCACGTCGGAGCAGTCGTCGAGGAGGCGAGGGAGACCTTCGCAGACACCAACGCCCCGAGGGACTACGACCTCGTCCGCATCCCGTTCCCTGAGAAGGGTCCGCCCGAGCTGGTCCAGGAGGGTGCGATTCGCTCGGGCGAGCCGGAGGAGTGACGCTCGGGTCGGTGCTAGGCTGAGGCCGAGTTCTTTAACCAGGTCCAGAGAGGCCGGGAAGGGCGTTAGTGAAGGAAGCGGAAGTCTTGAGCGCAGAGGACCTCGCGCGCACCCTCAAGCGGGTGGCGCACGAGGTGATCGAAGCCAATCCGGGGCTGGAGGATGTCGTCCTGGTCGGGATCCACACCCGCGGGGCGGTACTTGCCTCCCGGCTGCAGGGAATCCTGGGCGATCTCGCCGGAACCGAACCGCCCCTCGGGGAGATCGACATCTCCTTCTACCGCGACGACCTCTCGGTCAGGGAGCCGGGTCGCCAGCCGGTAGTCCACTCGACCCGGCTCGACTTCCCGCTCGAGGGAAAGACGGTGGTCCTCGTCGATGACGTCCTGTTCACCGGGAGGACGGTACGGGCGGCGATCGATGCCCTGTTCGACTACGGCAGGCCCGACCGGATCCAGTTGGCCGTGCTCTGCGACAGGGGGCATCGCGAGCTCCCGATCCGGCCTGATTACGTAGGCAAGAACCTGCCGACCTCCCGCTCGGAGAGGGTCTCGGTACTCCTGGAGGAGACCGACGGCCAGGAGGGAGTGAGCCTCGGCACTCCAGTGGAGGCGGTCGAATGAAGGATCTGATCTCCATCTCGGACCTCTCTCGCGACGAAGTCGAAGCGATCCTCGAGAGGGCCGACTCGTTCGTCGAGGTCTCGGAGCGGGAGATCAAGAAGGTCCCGGCGCTTCGAGGCAAGACCGTGGTGACCCTCTTCTACGAGTCGAGCACTCGAACGAGTTCCTCATTCGAGCTTGCCGCAAAGAGGCTCTCGGCAGACGTCGTCTCGGTCAAGGCGAGCGGCTCAGCAGTCGACAAAGGTGAATCACTGAAGGACACGGTCGAAACCCTTTCGGCCTACGGGCCGGCGGCGATCGTCCTCCGGCATCCGAGTGCGGGAGCGGCCCGTCTCCTCTCCCAGTGGGTCGATGCCTCGGTGATCAACGCCGGCGACGGAATGAGCCAGCACCCGAGCCAGGCCCTGCTCGACGTCTACACCCTCAGGTCGAGGGTCGGCTCGCTCGAGGGCCTGAAGATCTGGATCGTCGGCGACGTACTCCACAGTCGGGTCGCCCGATCGAACATTCAGGCCTTCGGACTGATGGGAGCCGAGGTGACCGTCGCGGGGCCCCCGACCCTGATTCCCCTGGACGTGGAGGAGCTCGGCTGCCGGGTCGAATATTCGCTCGATGGGGTAGAGGAGGCAGACGTCGTCTACCTGCTCCGGATGCAGAACGAGCGAATGGAAGGGAACTTCGTCCCATCACTCCGGGAGTACGCCCGCCTGTTCCAGCTGAACGAACAAAGGCTCGGGCCGAGGCAGCTGGTCATGCACCCCGGACCGGTCAATCGTGGGGTAGAGATAGCCCCATCGGTGATCGACTGTGACCAGTCCCTGATCGCCGACCAGGTAGCCGCAGGGCTGGTGGTCCGGATGGCGATCTTCTACGAGCTGTTGGTCGGCGGGGACACGGTGCGGACGGGCCCCGAGCCCGTTCCGACCATCGGGGAGCCGGCATGAGGGCGCAGCCCGAGGAAGTTGGCGATTCGACCCCCGATCCCCTCGTCCAGAGGGCGGGCGACTCCGCCGATCTGCTCGTCCGGGCCGCCCATGTCCTCGACCCCGTCACCGGCACGGACGGGGCGCACGACGTCGAGGTCCGGGGAGGGGTCATCGAGGCGATCGGTGAGGCAGGTTCGCTGGAGCCGGACGAGACCGCGGAGGTGATCGAGGCCGATGGCCTCCATCTCTTCCCGGCCTTCTTCGATCCCCATGTTCACCTCCGAACGCCCGGCCAGGAGTACAAGGAAGACATCGAGAGCGGGTCCAGGGCCGCAGCCGCCGGGGGTTATGGCGGGATCCTCGCGATGGCGAACACCGTTCCACCGGTCTCCGATCCGGCCGACATCGAAGCACTCCGGCACTCGGCCGGACTCGAAGCGGTCGTCCCGGTCGGGTTTCTCGCGACGTTGACTCGTGGGATGGAGGGTCGCGAACTGGTCGACATGTCCGAGTTGAGACAGGCCGGCGCGGTCGGGTTCACCGACGACGGCCTTCCAGTAGCCGACGCCTCCGTGCTGGCAAAGGGGCTCCGGTACCAGCGGATGTGTGGTGGCACGATCGCCCTCCATGAGGAGGACCCGGCGCTCTCCGGAGCCGGCGTGATGAACGAGGGCGCCGTTTCGACCAGACTCGGAGTGCGGGGAATCCCATCCGTTTCGGAGTCGACGATGATTGCCAGGGACACCGCCCTGGCGGGCTACGAGGGTGGGGCAATCCAGGTCCAGCATCTCTCGGCCGCGGAATCGGTCGAGGTGATCAGACGGGCGAAGGCAGACGGGGTCGACGTACATGCCGAAGTAACCCCCCACCATCTCTGCCTGACCGATGAAGCTGTGACCGATCTGGATCCTTCGCGACACAAGATGAACCCGCCACTCCGGACCGAGTCCGATCGACAGGCACTGATCGAGGGGCTGCTCGACGGGACGATCGACTGCATCGCAACCGACCACGCCCCCCACGCACTCCAGGAGAAGGAGGTCCCGTTCGAGGAGGCAGCGATGGGGGTGACGGGCCTGGAGACGGCCTTCTCCGCGCTGTATACCCACCTGGTCGTCCCGGGCACCGTTCCCCTCGAGCTGCTGGTCGGGAAACTCGGATCGGGTGGAGCTGCCTTCGGGATCGAGCCCTTCGCAATCGCCACCGGGGCGACAGCGAATTTCTGCCTGGCCGACCTTTCTGCGACCTGGAGAGTCGGGGAGGAAGGGTTCGAGAGCCGCTCCTCCAACTCCTGGTGTGCGGGCGACGAGCTGACCGGGCGGGTCCTGACCACGGTCGCCAATGGGCAGGTCGCCTGGCGCCTTCGGAGTTTCAGCCTGGAGGTCGCGTGAGTTCACGTGAGGGGAAGCCCGGCTTCCTCATCCTCGAGGACGGCAACTTCTTCGAGGGCACCCTCCTGGGCGACGGGGGAACGCTCGGTGAGGTCGTCTTCAACACCGCGATGACCGGGTACCAGGAGGCCGTTACCGATCCCTCCTATGCCGGGCAGATCATCACCTTCACCTACCCGATGGTCGGCAACTACGGCGTCTCGGCTGAGGCCATGGAGTCGGGTCGTGCGCACGCGGTCGGCGTGGTGATGCGGGAGGCCGTTGACCGGGCCGACGCAGCCGACGCCGAGATGGGCTGGCTCGAGTGGCTCGAGCAGCATGGGGTATCGGCGCTGACCGGGGTCAACACGAGGGTCCTGGTCAGGCATGTCAGGGAGTTCGGTGCGATGAGGGGTGGAATCTTCCCCTCCGAGGTCGAGCGCGAAGAGGCCCTCGAGGTGGTTCGCTCCTCGCCTGGAATGGAGGGGCGGGACCTGGCCAGCTCGGTCGGCCCTGCGGAGCCGATCGAGCTAGAGGGTGACGGAGCCCATGTGGTTGCCCTCGACACCGGGATCAAATCGAGCATCGTCTCGCAGTTGGCCGATCGTGGGTGCAGGTTGTCGCTGCTTCCCCCTGGGAGCCCGGCGTCCGCGGTTGTGGAGCGCGATCCCGACCTCGTCTTCCTCGCCAACGGCCCAGGTGATCCGGCAGCCGTGGAGCAGGTGGTCGGGACCGTGCGTGACCTCGTCGGGAAGTTCCCGGTGGTCGGGATCTGCCTTGGCCACCAGTTGCTCTGTCGGGCAGTCGGTCTCGAAACCTTCAAGCTCAGGTACGGACATCGCGGCTCGAACCATCCGGTCAAGGATCTCGAGACCGGGGTGATCGAGATCACCTCCCAGAACCACGGGTTCGCCGTCTGTGCCCCGGACGGGAGCCGGACGATCGACGAGGATCGGCCCGTCTCCTGGGATACCGCCTACGGACCCGCAGTCCTCTCGCACGTCAATCTCTACGACCGGACGATCGAAGGCCTCCGTCTTCCCGAGGCGCGCGCGATGACCGTCCAGCACCATCCCGAAGCCGGTCCGGGCCCACACGATGCCCGGCACCTCTTCGATCGCTTCCTGGAGCTTGCTGCCTGATGCCGAGGCGAGACGACCTGAAGAAGATCCTCCTGGTCGGATCTGGCCCGATCGTGATCGGTCAGGCGGCCGAGTTCGACTACTCGGGAGCCCAGGCATGCAAGGTCCTCCTCGAGGAGGGCTACGAGGTGATCCTGGTCAACTCCAACCCGGCGACGATCATGACCGATCCCGAGTTCGCGACCCGAACCTACGTCGAACCCCTGGTCCCCGCCTCGGTACGGGCGATCATCGAGAAGGAACGGCCCGACGCGATGCTCCCGACGCTTGGAGGCCAGACCGCGCTCAACCTAGCGATGGATCTGACCGACGACGGCACCCTCGAGGAGTTCGGGGTCGAGTTGATCGGTGCGAACCGGGAGGCGATCATGCGAGCCGAAGATCGGGAGCTCTTCAGGCAGACGATGGCCGATGCCGACATCCGAATCCCATGGTCGATCACGGTCGAGAGTCCCGCCGCCGCCCTGGAGGCCCTCGATGCCGGGGAGGCATCCCTGCCGGCGATCGTCAGGCCGGGATTCACGATGGGGGGACAGGGCGGCGGGATCGCCCACACCCGTGAGGAGCTGGAGGAGGTGGTCGCCAAGGGCATAGCAGCCAGCCCGATAGGGCAGGTGCTGGTCGAGGAGTCGGTGATCGGCTGGGGTGAATTCGAACTCGAGCTGATGCGCGACCGAAACGACAACGTGGTCGTGATCTGCTCGATCGAGAACCTGGATCCGATGGGGGTCCATACGGGCGATTCGATAACGATCGCCCCCTCGCAGTCATTGACGGACGAGATCTACCAGAAGCTCCGCGACGTCGCCCTTCGCGTTATACGGGCGGTCGGGGTCGAGACTGGTGGGTCGAACGTGCAGTTTGCCGTCGACCCCGAGACTGGCGAGATCGCGGTGATCGAGATGAACCCGCGTGTCTCCAGGTCTTCGGCGCTGGCCTCGAAGGCGACCGGTTTCCCGATCGCAAAGATGGCCGCCAAGCTGGCAGTCGGCTACGCCCTCGAGGAGATCCCGAACGACATCACGAGGGCGACACCCGCCTCCTTCGAACCAACGATCGATTACGTGGTCACCAAGATTCCCCGGTTTGCCTTCGAGAAGTTCCCCGGTGCCGACCAGACCCTCTCGACCTACATGCAGAGCGTTGGCGAGATCATGGCCATCGGGCGAACGTTCCGTCAGTCGTTCGCCAAGGGCCTTGAGTCACGGGAGCTCGACCGAGAGGTCGAAGTGCCCGGGGACGATTCCGTCCTGCTCGAGCAGGTCGAGACCCCGACCGCCGATCGGATCGACCTCGTGATGGCCGGGTTTGCCCGAGGCATCACGGTCGACGAGATGGCTTCACGGACGGAGATCAATCCGTGGTTCCTGAACGAGCTGAGGGAGCTGGCACTCGAAGGGGACGGGGCGGGGGACGCCGAGAGGATCTACGCCTCGGTCGATACGTGCGCGGCTGAGTTCGAAGCGAAGACCCCCTACTTCTATTCCTCGCGTGAGGCCGGCGGTTCGCTCCCGGCCGATGAGATCGACCGGGGCGAGCGGGAATCGGTCGTCATCCTGGGCGCCGGGCCGAACCGGATAGGCCAGGGAATCGAGTTCGACTACTGCTGCGTCCACGCAGCGATGACCGTTCGGGAGGCCGGCCTGGATGCGGTCATGGTCAACTGCAACCCCGAGACCGTTTCGACCGACTACGACACATCGAACCGGCTCTACTTCGAACCCCTGAGCCTCGAGCACGTGCTTTCGGTCTGCG
Organism: uncultured Solirubrobacterales bacterium; assembly: GCA_903891285.1. Taxonomy (GTDB): domain Bacteria; phylum Actinomycetota; class Thermoleophilia; order Solirubrobacterales; family 70-9; genus 67-14. The sequence goes on along the minus strand of CAITDZ010000052.1, from coordinate 8,602 downwards.
AGCGCGAGTCACCCGTGGGGGTAATCGTCCAGTTCGGGGGGCAGACGCCCTTGAAGCTCGCAGAAGGGCTCCTCGAGAACGGTGTTCCGATACTCGGGACCCCCTACGAGGCGATCGAGAGGGCCGAGGACCGGGGCAAGTTCGGAGAGCTGACGGCCAGGCTGGGGATCCGTCACCCCGCCTACGGCAGTGCGATGTCGGCCGACGAGGCGATCGAAGTGGCCGGGGAGGTCGGCTTCCCCCTCCTGGTCAGGCCCTCGTTCGTACTGGGTGGACGGGCGATGGAGATCTGTTATTCCCGGGAGGACCTGGTTCGGTACCTGGAACTGAATGTGAAGGCATCGCCCGAGCACCCGCTCTTGATCGACCGGTTCCTCGAAAACGCGATCGAGGTCGATGTCGACGCCCTCTCCGACGGCGAAGCGACCCGCCTTGGCGGGGTCATGCAGCACGTCGAGGAGGCCGGTGTCCACTCAGGGGATTCGGCCTGTGTCCTTCCCCCGATGAGCATCGGTGAGGAGATGATGGGCGAGATCGAAGCGGCGACCGCCGCGATCGCCGAGGAGCTCGGTGTGATCGGCCTGATCAACATCCAGTACGCGATCGCTGATGGCGAGCTCTTCGTGATCGAGGCGAACCCGCGTGCCTCCCGCACCGTGCCGTTCGTCTCGAAGGCGACTGGGGTTCCGCTGGCGAAGCTGGCGACCCGGCTGATGCTCGGGGGCCGGGTCGATGAACTCGACCTCCCGGCTCCCAACGGCGGCCACGTGTCGGTGAAGGAGGCTGTCCTGCCGTTTTCCCGGTTCAGCGGTGCTGACTCCCTCCTCGGACCCGAAATGAAGAGCACCGGGGAGGTGATCGGGATCGGACCGGACTTCCCCACTGCCTTCGGCAAGGCCCAGAAAGCCGCGGGTGCCGGGCTTCCGAGCGAGGGGACGGTCTTCATCTCCGTGACCGACACCGATAAGCCCGCCGCGACCCAGCTCGCTGCCCGCTTCCATGACCTCGGTTTCGATGTCGTCGCGACCGAGGGTACGGCCAAGGCGATCTCTGGAATGGGAATCCCGGTCGAGACGATCAGGAAGCTCGGGGCCGGGTCCCCGAACGTGGTCGACCTGATCGAAGAGGAGCGCTGTGCGCTGGTGATCAACACCCCGACCGGTTCGGGAGCAAGGACCGACGGCTATGAGATCCGCTCCGCTTCGATCAGGCGGGGAATCCCCTGCGTGACGACGATGACCGGAGCGTCGGCGGCCGTTCGGGCGATCTCTGCGGAGCGGGAGGGCTCTGGCGAGGTCTGCTCCCTCCAGGAGCTACATGCCGCCTGAGCGGCCGTTGCCCCCCCTCGGGAGGCGCCTCGCACCGGTGACAGCCTCCTGGGCGGATGGTGCCTACCGAGTGCTCGAGGTTTCGGATGAGGAGGGTCCAGAGCCCCTCCCCGGTCAGTTCTACATGGTGACCGAAGCGCCCGACTGGGAAGGGTCGTCCGGACGCCCATACCTGCCCAGGGCGATTTCCTTCGCCGCCGCCGAGGTGAGGGGTGATGGCGTCTCCCTCGAGTTCCTCCTCGACGAGGTCGGACCGGGTACCCGGGCACTCTCGGCATTGACCGAGGGCAGTCAGGTCTGGCTGACCGGCCCGCTGGGCAGCCCCTTCTCGGATCCGGGCGAGGTGACCGAGGGTGCGCTAGGTGCCGTGATCGTTGGCGGGGGGATCGGAATTGCACCACTTGCGGCGCTCAGGCGGAGTCTCGTCCAGAAGGGCATCGCGTCACGGACGCTCCTGGGGTTCAGGGAGCCGGCGGCAGCGGGTGGGGTCGATCGGCTTTTCGGCTGCGAGGAAGTCAGGGTGGCCTACGAAAGCGGTGATGATTCGCCGGCTCGGGTAACCGACCTGCTGGCCAGGGTCCTCGCCGGGGATTCGGTCGGGGCCACAGCGGTGTACTCCTGCGGCCCCCCGGGGATGCTCGAGGCAGTCAGGCAGATGTGTGCCGGGGCCGACGTCGGGGTGGAGCTTGCCCTCGAGTCGCCGATGGCTTGTGGCTACGGGGCCTGTTTCGGCTGTGCTGTGCCGAAGCCCGATGGAGGGTTCCTCCGTCTCTGCATCGACGGTCCTGTCGTTCGGGGGGATGCGATCACGACCGCCTGCGCCGGGGAGGCCCCTTGAGCGACACCCCGTCCCTCAGGACGGAGTTCTGCGGCCTCGAGCTGGGTTCACCGATCCTCAACGGCTCGGGCACCTTCGACGCGATCGCGGCCAGGCGGGTCTTCGGGGACGAGGCTGTCCGGGTGGGGAGCTTCCCGTTCGGCGGCTACGTATCGAAGACGATCACCGAGGAGGCGCGGGTCGGCAATCCACCCTTCAGGACCTGGGAGACACCTGCCGGGATGATCAATTCGATCGGCCTCCCCAACCTCGGCCTCGAGGGGTTCCTCGAGGCCCAGCTACCCGAGCTCCGGGAGCTGCCGGTGCCCTTGATCGTCTCGGTGATGGCAAGCGACCGTGACGGCTTCGCCCGGATCATCGGCCGACTTTCGGCAGCGGGTGGAATCGATGCGTTCGAGCTGAACGTCTCCTGCCCGAACGTCCATTCGGGGCTGATCGTCGGCGAACGTCCCGAAGAGACTGCCGGACTGCTCGATCGGCTGAGACCCCTGACCGAGCGTCCCTTGATCGTCAAGCTGACCCCAAACGTCGCTTCCCCGGAGTTGATCGCCTCGGCGGCCGAGGCAGGAGGGGCCGATGCCGTCTCACTCGTCAACACGCTCAAGGCGACCGCGATCGACCCCGACAGCGATCGCCCCTGGCTCGGTGCGGGCTCCGGCGGCCTGTCCGGACCGGCGATCAGGCCGATCGCCCTCCAGCAGGTCCGAGCCGTCGCCGCCGAGGTATCGATACCGGTGGTGGGGATGGGCGGGGTGACCGACGGGCAGTCGGCATACGACTTCATCCGCGCAGGGGCGACGGTGGTGGCCGTGGGTACAGAGAACTTCCGGGACCCGCTGGCCGGCCTGGGAGTGATGAGGGGTCTCGAGGAGGTGCTCCGGGAGAAGGGAGTGGAGGACCTCGGGGCGATCCGCGGGAACACCTTGAGCTGAGGTCGAGGTGAGTTCACTCCTTCGACGGGGCGGCTCCCCCCGTCGGAACAAATCGTGGTTATACTCGCCGCCTTCATGGCGTCCGTCCCCAAGAAGAAGCCCGGCCCTCGCACCTCCGCCCCAAAGCGCTCCCTCGACCAGAGGATGGCAGCGCTCGAGAGGGCCAACGGGATTCGATCGGCCCGGGCCCAGCTCAAGAGGGACCTGAAGGCCGGCAGGGTCAAGATCACCGAGCTCCTCGCAAAGCCTCCCGAGTACGTGCTCACCGCGAAGGTCTTCGACATGCTCCTTGCCGTGCCCAAGTACGGACGGGTCAAGGCCAATCGAGTCCTCAACCAGTGCAGGATCTCCCCGGCCAAGACGATCGGCGGACTCTCCGAGCGCCAGCGCGGCGAACTCGTCGATCGCCTCCAGAGGTAGGGCCCTCAGTCCCCCACAGACGGTGGCCCCTCCCGGAGGATCCGTCTTCGTGATCACCGGGCCCTCCGGGGTCGGTAAGGGGACTCTGATCGCCCGTCTGAAGGAGCGGGTCGATGGCCTCACGACTTCTACCTCTGTGACGACCAGGGCGCCGAGGCCCGGCGAGACCGAAGGCGAGGACTACTTCTTCCTCACCGAGGAGGGCTTCCTCGAGAGAGTCGAGAGGGGGGACTTCCTCGAGCACGCCAGCTACAGCGGGCACCTCTACGGCACGCTTCGCTCCGAGGTCGAGGAGAAAGCAGAGTCTTCAAGGGGGGTCATCCTCGAGATCGAACTCCAGGGGGCACGGCAGATCCGCACGTCGATGCCGGAGGCGGTCCAGGTGTTCATCGCGCCGCCCGACTTCGCGGTCCTTCGGGAGCGACTCGAGGCCCGCGGCACGGATGCCCCGGAGGAGATCGAGGCGAGACTCGAGGTCGCCTCGGGGGAACTGGCAGCCCGCGACGAGTTCACCCACCAGGTAATGAACGAGGACCTGGATGTTGCTGCAGAGCAGCTTGAGGCGATAGTCCGGGGCAAGCTGCAACAATCCAGGTAATGGTCAAGCCAAGGGTCGACATACTTCTCGAGAGGATGGACTCGCACTACGCGGCCGTCGTCGTCTCCGCGCGTCGTGCGCGACAGATCACCAGCTACTACCACAACCTCCAGGAGGGTGGCTACGGTGAGTACGCCCCTCCGATGGTGCCGACACGCCCCGGTATGGGTCCGCTCAGCATCGCACTGGAGGAGCTGGCTGACGACAAGCTCAAGTACGAGTACCGGGACTGAACCGAGCGAGGCCATGGCTCGCGTCCTGCTCGGGGTAAGCGGCGGGATCGCCGCCTACAAGGCTGTCGAATTCGTCCGGCTCGCCACCGGCGCTGGACATTCCGTCAGGGTGGTGATGACGCCATCCGCCCGGCGTTTCGTCGGGACCGAGACTTTCGAAGGGATCACTGGTGCGCCAGTACTCACCTCCGAGTTCGAGGACGATCCGATGCGCGGCAGGTTCCCGGGTGAGCCACCTGCCAGCCAGGAGCCGATCGGGCACCTCGAGCTTGCCGAGCGCACGGACGCCTTCCTCGTCGCACCAGCATCGGCCAACACCGTCGCCAAGCTCGCCTCCGGGCAGGCAGATTCAATGCTCACGACCACCTTCCTCGCCTGTTCGAGTCCGAGACTGGTCGCCCCGGCGATGAACGATCGAATGCTGGCCGATCCGGCCACTCGCTCCAATCTCGATGCACTGAGGGATCGGGGGATCACCGTGATCGAACCCGAGACGGGGAGGTTGGCCTCTGCGGGCGAGTACGGGAAGGGTCGCCTGCCGGATCCAGAGGCGCTCCTGGCGAGTGTCGAGGCTGCTCTCCCCCAAGGCGGGATCGAGGGGCCGTCGGACTCCCTTTCGGGGGTCACCGTTTTGGTGACCGCGGGGGGCACCCGGGAGCCGATCGATGGGGTCAGGTACATCGGGAACCGCTCGAGCGGTCGGATGGGACGGGCCCTGGCTTCGGCTGCTGTTGCCCGCGGTGCGAAGGTGACCTTGATCGAGGCAAACCCAACTACTGACCCTCCCCCAGGCGTCGAGCGGGAGGAGGTCGAGACGACCTCCGAGATGGGTGAAGCACTCGAGCGGAACTTCCCTTCGGCCGACCTGCTGTTGATGGCCGCGGCACCTGCCGATTTTCGTCCGGTGGAGGCGGTCGAGGGAAAACTCCCGCGGGGGGCCGACGGGAGGGAGCTCGAACTCGAGCCGACCGAGGACTTGCTTGCCGGGGTGAGCGCCAAACGGAGGGCTGACCAGTTCGTGGTCGGATTCGCAGCCGAATGGGGGAGCGACGGAGAGGAGCGCGCCCGTGGGAAGTTGAAGGGGAAGGGTGTCGACATGGTCGTCCTGAATGACGTCTCCGATCCCGAGATCGGGTTCGACTCGGATCGGAACGAGGTCGTCCTCATCACCGAGGCAGACGCGGAGCGAATCCCCCGGGGAACGAAGGAGGAGGTCGCCGACGCGATCCTCGACCGCGCGGTGGAGGCCCGGTCCGGAAGCGGCCGGGGGTGAGGGCGGTCGTGCAGAGGGTCGAGCGGGCCTCGGTTTCGGTCCGCGACCAGCCGGTCGCATCGATCGAATCCGGACTCTTCGTACTCCTCGGCATCGAACGAGGGGACGACGCAGCTCTCGCCAGACGCCTGGCAGCAAAGATTTCGGGTCTGAGGCTCTTCGCGGACGGAGCTGGCCGCCTCGCCGAAGACAGGGGGGCACGGGAGATTCTCTGTGTCAGCCAGTTCACCCTGCTCGGTGATACCTCCCGCGGTACACGTCCTGGGTTCGGAAAGGCGGCCGCGGCTGGCGAGGCCGAGCCGATCTACGAGGAGTTCTGCAACGAATGCGGAGCACGGATGGGGGCTTTCGGGGAGGAAATGTCGATCGACCTCGTCCTCGATGGTCCGGTCACCGTCCTGGTCGAGGGCTAGGCCCCTTGCCGGGCCTCGGGCTGCGGCTATACTCGGTTCAGTAGTTGAGGTTTGTTCAGCCGTAAGGCGGGCCCGGCCCGCCTTTTTTCTGGCCACCGACCGACGGAAAGCCCCCGACGATGCGACCCCAGCCCGACGAAATACGTTCCCGACTTCATCAGGCGGAGCCTGACCTGGAGCTCCTATCCGTCGAGGAGGCGGGAAGGGGTTCGTTGAGGATCCTGATCGATCGGCCGGAAGGGGTCGACCTCGAGACCTGTCAGCGAGTCACCGACCTTCTCGGGGACCTGAGGGAAAGCTATTCACTCGAGGTTTCCTCCCCAGGTCCCGAAAGGCCCCTGACTCGGCCCGAGCACTACGCGAGGTTCGAGGGCAGGAGGGCGAAGGTAACGACCCGGGCCAAGATCGACGGAAGGCGAAACTTCATCGGGACGATCATCGGCTCGGACGAGGAGGCCGTGACGCTCGGGTTCGACGAGACCGTCATTTCGATCCCTCTGGAAGAGATCGAGAAGGCACGGCTGGCGTCCGAAGTGAAGAATGCGAAAGGGAGTGAGTAGGAGATGACCCAGGAGATAGTCGATGCGGTCAAGGTCCTCGAGCAAGAGAAGGGGATATCGGCCGACACCCTGATGGACGCGTTGGCCGACGCGCTGCTCTCGGCGTACCGCAAGACTCCCGGAGCTGCACGCTATGCCCGGGTCGACCTCGACCACGAAACCGGGGACTTCAGGGTCTTCGAGCTGATCCTCCCCGAAGAGCTCGAGGAAAAGCTGCTCGAAGAGGCCAAAGCCGAGCAGGAAAGCGAGATCGATCCCGAGACCGGGGAGATGCGGGAGCCCGAGGAGCCAGAGCTCGATCCGGAGATACTCGCCCCTTACGAGGCCCAGATCGAATCGAGAGACGTCACCCCCGAGGATTTCGGAAGGATCGCAGCCCAGACCGCCAAGCAGGTGATCTTCCAGCGGATCCGTGAGGCCGAGCGCCAGATGGTCTTCGAGGAGTACAAGGATCGGGTCGGGGAACTGGTCACCGGGCTGATTCAGCAGTCCGACAAGCGGTACACCCTCGTCCAGCTGAGGGAGAGGGTCGAGGCACTCTTGCCGAAGTCCGAGCAGGTCTACGCAGAACGCTACGACCACGGAATGAGGGTCAAGGCCGTGATAACGGACGTTTCGGACTCGATGAAGGGTCCCGGGATCGTCGTGTCGCGACGGAGCCCCGAACTCATCAAGGGCCTGTTCGAGGTCGAGGTTCCCGAGATCGCGGACCGGCATGTGGAGATCGTCGGAGTCGCCAGGGAGCCTGGCTACCGGTCCAAGATCGCGGTCATCTCCAACACCGACGGGATAGACCCGGTCGGGGCCTGCGTCGGGCCGAGGGGTTCGCGGGTCCGGATGGTCGTCTCGGAGCTCCGGGGGGAGAAGATCGACATCATCCCCTACAACGAGGAACCGGCCCGTTTCGTCGCCAAGGCCCTCTCGCCGGCCCGGGTGCGCGAGGTTCTCGTCGATGATGAGGAGATGCAGGCGACGGTCATCGTTCCCGACGACCAGTTGTCACTCGCCATCGGTCGGGACGGTCAGAACGCAAGGCTTGCCGCCAGGCTCACCGGCTGGAGAGTCGACATCAAATCCGAGACGGAGTTCGCCCAGGAAGAGCACCACCATGAGTTCGAGGGTGAAGAAGAGGCCGATGGACGGTGCATGGCCGTCCTCTCGAGTGGACGGAGGTGCCCGAACGAATCGATCGAGGGATCGACATTCTGTGGGCTCCCGCAGCATCAGGCGCTCTCCCGCTTCGAGACGAACCACGTCGCCGTCCTGGACGGTCTTGGGGAGGGTGAGGTGGTACTTCTTGCCGACCCCGATGCCGACGAGGCGGAGGTCCAGGCGGTGGTCACGGGAGCCGAGGAAGGCTTCGAGGAACCGGTGCCGGAGGTTCCAGAGGAGGAACCAGCCGACGAGGAACCGGACGGAGGAGGGGCCGCGAGCGACGAAGGGACCGAGGTCGACGAAGAAACTGAGGTAGTGGTGTCCGATGACACCGATGACGAAGGTGAAGAAGAAGCCGGGGAAGATCCCGGGGAAACGACCGGCGAAATGCCGGAAGAGGAGGTAGAAGTGGACGAGGAAGCAACAGAAGGCGCGGCTGAGGAAGAAGTCGTCGTCGCCGAGGATGCAGAGGGCGACGTCGTCGCCGAGGATGCAGAGGGTGACCTGGTTGCCGAGGATGCAGAGGGCGACGTGGTTGTCGAGGATGCAGAGGGCGACGTGGTTGCCGAGGATGCAGAGGGCGACGTGGTTGTCGAGGATGGAGGAAGTCCGGAGGAGTGAGCCGGAAGCGGGTCTACGAGATTGCCAAGGCCGAGGGGGTCACCAGCAAGGAGCTGATAGCCGCCCTCACTGCCGCCGGCACCGAGGTGAAGGCGGCAGCGTCGAGCGTCGAGGAAGCTGTAGCCCTCGAAGCTCTGGCGAAGGCCGGTTCGTCCGGAGCGTCCGGATCGAAGGGGCAATCGACGAAGGAAGGGGCGGCGAAACCCGCTCCCAAGGCGGCTGAGGGCTCGA
>CAITDZ010000051.1 GCA_903891285.1 uncultured Solirubrobacterales bacterium | reverse complement strand
TGGCCGATATCCCGGCGCTGGTCGTCTGGGGGTCAAGGGACCACTACCTGAACGCCTCATTCGCCTCCCGCCAGCGGGAAGCCTTCCCCTCTGCCGAGGTGCACCTGGTCCCCGACTCCGGCCATTGGCCCTTCATCGATTCCCCCGAGGTCTGCGAGGCCCTGCTTCTGGCCTTCCTCGAGCAGCGGATCTAGCCAGGGGAGCGGAGCGAGTCGACGGTCCTGGCCAGGCCATCGGCCAGGGTGGTCCCGGGCGACCAGCCGAGTCCGGAGCCGGCAAGCGAGGCATCGAGGTAGATCGATTCGACCTCGCCGTCGCGGGCATCCTCGTGGACGACCTCCACCTCGCGGTCGTCGAACAGCTCGTCGATCATCTCGACCAGGCGGTTGACGGAGGTCTCCTCCCCGGTCGCGATGTTGAAGGTCCCGGGCCGGCTCTCGGACGCGGCGAGGAAGGCGGCAACGACATCTCCGACGAAGACGTAGTCACGGGTCTGCTCACCGCTGCCGAACACGGCCAGCGCCTGGCCGTCGAGCGCCCGACCGAGGAAGATCGCGATCACCCCGGCTTCCCCCTTCGGGTCCTGCCTCGGCCCATAGACGTTGCCGAACCTGAGAGAGGTTCCCTCCAGTCGTCCGGTCCTGGTGAACTGGGCCACGTAGCCCTCGGCCGCCGCCTTGCTCTGGCCGTAGGGAGCGATCGGCAGGATCTCGGCGTCCTCGGCGAAGGGCAGGGGCCGGTCGGCGCCCTCTCCGTAGATCGCCCCGCCGGTCGAGGCGAAGACGAAACGGGGGCAGTCCGCATCGGCGGCCGCCGAGAGCATCCTGACCGTCCCGACGACGTTGACCGAAGCGTCGAAGGCCGGGTCGGCGACCGAGCGGCGGACGTCCATCTGGGCGGCCAGGTGGAAGACGACGTCCGGTCCGCAGGCCGGCACGATCTCCGGGATCCGTTCGCTCGTGGCGATGTCTTCGACGTGGAGGACTGCCCCTGCGCCGATCGCCCGCTCCAGGTTCTCCCGCCTGCCGGTCGAGAGGTCGTCGATCACCTCGACCTCGTCGCCCCGGGCGATCAATGCGTCGACCAGGTTCGATCCGATGAACCCGGCCCCGCCTGTTACGAGGGCCTTCATAGGGAGGCGATCCTATTCGGAAACCGCCCGTCCGACGGTGCCCGAAAACGGGGAAAGGCCGGATTCGGACCCTTCGGGTCCGGGAAAGCCGCCCGACGTGTCCTGCTACCCTCGCCCCGGCCATGAGGCTGATCATCACCGAGAAGAACAACTCCGCAAAGAAGATCGCCGAGATCCTCTCCAACGGCGACTACAGCGAGGATGCCTCCTACAAGGTCCCTCTATATAAGTGGGAGGGTCCCGAAGGGGAGAACATGACCATGGGCCTCAAGGGCCATGCGGTCGAGCGGGCCTTCCCCGACGAGAAGATCTACAAGCAGTGGAAGCTCGACACCCTGCACGACCTGGTCGACGCTCCGCTCGTCCTCAGGCCGACCGATGGCAACGTGATCCGGGCCGTCCGCAAGCAGGCAAAGGGGGCGACCAGCCTGATCATCGCGACCGACTTCGACCGCGAGGGTGAGCTGATCGGCCTCGAGACCCTCGAAGAGGCCCTCGACGTAAACCCCGAGCTCGGCCCCACCGTGCGCCGGGCTCGTTACTCGGCCCTGACCAGGGACGAGATCGAGCGGGCCTTCTCCCATCTCGACGATCTCTCCTACCCGCTGGCCAACGCCGGCGGCGCCCGTCAGGACATTGACCTCTACTGGGGCGCGACCCTGACCCGGGCCGTCTCCCTGGTCAGTCGGGCCTACGGCTCGAACTTCCTCTCGGTCGGCAGGGTCCAGAGTCCGACCCTCGGCCTGATCGTCGAGCGGGAGCTGGAGCGTCGGGCCCACGTGGCCGAACCCTTCTGGGAGCTCTTTGCCAAGTTCGCCCACCCGGACGGCACCTTCCAGGCCCACCACGCGACCGACAAGTTCTGGGACGAGGCCGAAGCCAAGGCGGCACTGGAGGCGACTATCGGGACCGGGACGGTCGAGTCCCTGACCAGCCGCAAGAACACCTCGAAGCCGCCCACCCCGTACAACACCAACTCCTTCCAGGTCGATGCCTCGAGCCGGCTCGGGATAACGCCCAAGCGGGCGATGAGCCTCGCCGAGGACCTCTACATGGATGGCTTCATCTCCTACCCGCGGACCGACAACACGGTCTACCCGGAGTCGCTCCCCCTCAAGGAGACGATCCAGGCCCTGGTCAAGATCGACGACTTCTCCCAGGCCGCGTATCTGCTCGACGGTCCGCTCCAGCCGACCCGCGGCAAGAAGGAAGACCAGGCCCACCCGCCGATCTATCCGACCCAGGCCGTCTACCCCAGCGCCCTGGCGGAAGACAAGCGCCGGGTCTACGAGCTGGTCGTCCGCCGCTTCCTCGCCACCTTCGCCGGACCGATGATCTCCGAGTCGACCCGGGCCGACATCTCGATCGGGGGCCAGACCTACTTCGTACGCGGCAAGGTGGTTCTCGACCCGGGCTACGCCGGGATCTACCACTACTCCCGCTCCGACGACGACGAGATCCCGGCCCTGGAAGAGGGCCAGAAGCTCGAGCTCGACGGCGCGCCCTGGCTGGAGGAGAAGGAGACCCAGCCGCCGCCCAGGCTCTCCCAGGCGAAGCTGGTCCAGATGATGGACGAGCTCGGCCTCGGCACCAAGGCGACCCGGGCCGACATCATCCAGAAGCTCTACAGCCGGCGATACGTCCGGAACAACCCGCCCGAGCCGACCGCCACCGGTATGGCGATGTACGAGGCCTTCAAGCAGTACGTACCCGGCATGGCAACGGCCGAGATGACTGCCTCGCTCGAGGCCGAGATGGACCGGATCGCCGAGGGCGAGATGACCAAGGACGAGGTAGTCGACGACAGCCGCGGCCTGCTCCACGCGACGATCGACGAGATCCTGAATGGCGAGGAGGAACTCTCGAAGATGATCTGGGCCGGGATGGACCGGGACCGGATCCTCGGGCCCTGCCTCGCCTGCGAGGAGGCAGGGCGGACCAGGGAGGACGGCTCACCAAACATGCTCCGGATCATCCGGTCGAAGGCATCGGGCAAGTCGTTCGTCGGCTGTACCGGCTACGACGCCGAGCACAAGGACGACCCGAAGAAGTCCTGCGATACCTCGTTCCCGATGCCCCAGCCCAACTTCTACGAGGTCACCCCGTTGGAGGAGCGGTGCTCGATCTGCGGCAAGACGCCGAGGGTGAACGTCAAGAACCGCAACAGCCGTCGCCGCCCCTGGCAGCTCTGCTTCAACGAGGACTGCCCGACCATGGTCGAGATGCGTGAACGGAAGGCCGAGCGAGAAGCCGCCCAGAAGGCCAAGAAGGAGATGGAGGCCAAGGAGGCGGCCTCTGGCAACGGGGCCAAGCCGAAGAAGAAGTCGAAGCCCAAGAAGAAGGCTGCGACGGCCTCGGGCAACGGTGCCAGCTCGAACGGAAAGTCCTCGGGCAAGAATGGGGCCGGCGGTCGGAAGAAGGCCGGGGTGGCCGCCGGGGGGAGGTCGGGACCACCCGACCCCGGGACCCGCCGGGTCCGGAAGGCCGGGTCGGGCCGCGGGTCCAAGGGCGGCGGGCGCAAGTCCGCAGGCTGAGGGGCCCCGGGTGTTCATCTCCTTCGAAGGGGTGGACGGATCGGGCAAGTCGACCCAGGCGCGGCTGCTCTCCGCCGCCCTGAAGGCAGAAGGTCGCGAAGTGCTGGAGATCAGGGAACCGGGAGGCACCGTTGCGGCCGAGCAGGTGCGTGAGCTGCTCGCCGACCCGGCTGTACCGCTCGATCCGGTGGCCGAGATGATGCTCTTCCTGGCCGCCAGAGCCGACCTGGTCGCGACCGTCCTTCGGCCTGCGCTCGAGGCAGGTACCTGGGTCGTCTCCGACCGCTACTCCGATTCGACCGAGGCATACCAGGGGCACGCCCGGGGCCTCGGCTCGCAAAGGGTCAGGGACTTGAACGATGCGGCAACCGGTGGCCTTGCCCCCGACCTGACCGTCCTGCTCGATGTCGAGCCCGGCCAGGCCCTCGCCCGGGCGGTCGATGGTGGCCGGTTCGAGGCCGAGGGGGAGGGGTTCCAGCGGTCCGTGGGGGAGGCCTACCTCGAGATAGCCCGGCGCGATTCCGACCGGGTTGTGGTGATCGATGGCTCCGGCTCCGAGGAGGAGGTCCACCGGCAGGTGGTCGATGCCGTAGCGGCGAGGGCCCGTTCGTGACTCACTCCGCCCCCGGGCCGCTCGAGGGTGCACCGCCCCACCAGGACCGGGCGGCCAGTGTGCTCGCCGGAGCGCTCAGTCAGGCTCCGTCCCACGCTTACCTCCTGGTCGGTCCCGCGGGCTCGGGAAAGGCCGCGCTCGCCCGGGCCTTCGCGGCCGCTCTCCTGGCCGAGGACTCGGCCGACCCCGACGATGCCCGGCGCCGGGCCCTGATCGATCCCTCGCCCCATCCCGACCTGGTCTGGCTCTCCCCCGGAGGGGCGGGTCATGCCGTCGCCGACGTCCGCGACAGGCTGGTCCACGTCGCCCCGCTCAGTCCCTTCGAGGGCTCGAGGCGGGTCTTCGTTATCGAGCGGGCCGAGTCCCTGGGGGAGGAGAGCCAGAACGCGATGTTGAAAACGCTCGAAGAGCCGCCCGCCCACGCCTGCCTCGTCCTGCTGGCAGACGATCAGGACTCGGTGCTGCCGACGGTCGCCTCCCGCTGCCAGCTGGTCGAGCTCGATCCGCTGCCCGAGTCGGCGGTTCGGGAAAGACTCGGCTCGGGGGTCCCGGATGAAACGGCGACCGCGCTCGCCCGCCTCTCCGGGGGCGATCCGTCCCGGGCCGTCTTCCTCGCGGGTGCATCGGGCTCGAAGGTGCGCGACTCGGTCGAACTGATGATGGCCGGGGTGGTGACCGGGGAGCTGGGAGGTTCGCCGTGGCTGGGACTCCTCGAGACCGCGGAAGAGGCGGGCGAGCTCGCGGGCGGCGAGACCAAGGTAGTTCTCGAGGCAGAGGCCGAGCAGGGCGCCAGGATTTCGAAGTCCGATACGGAAGCCGCGATCAAACGGGCGGCGAGGCGGGCCCGGACCGAGGTGCTGGCCATGGGTCTGGGTTTGGCCGCGGCCTGGGCGAGGGACTGGGCGGTGGTCGCCGCAGGCTCGCCTGAGCTCTCCTTCAACCTCGATCGCATCGATCGCCTTTCGGCTCAGGCCGAGGGGATTCCGGTCCCGACTGCGACCGAGGCGGTCGAGCTGGTCGAGGAGACCCGGCGGAGGCTCCGTCTCAACGTCTCCGAGGAACTCGCGCTCGAGGCGCTCTGCTTCAGGCTCGAGCGTCTACTCGGCGGCGCCGTCGTCGCCTGATTCGCCGCCGCTCTTCCCCGATCCTCCCGGGAACTCACGGTCGGCCTTGGCGATCGCGTTCTCCTGGGCGAGCCGGGTGATCTGCTTGGCCTGACCGGAGATGATCACACTGAAGTTGACCGCGAGGGCAAGCAGGAAGAGGATCAGCAGTGTGAAGAGGGCGACGTTGGTGTCCCTCACCCCGAGCGCCGAGGCAAGGACCTCGAGCAGCCCCGGGAAGGCAGCCCCGGCCAGGAGCGCCAGGCCGGCAAGGAACCAGATCACGCTGTAGCGCTCCTGGAGGCGCCCCCTCCGGATCAGGTCGAGGATGAAGACCATGAAGCCGATCGCGATAAGGGCGGCGATCACCCTGGTCTGGGTCGAGAGGCTTACCGTCGGTTCGGCCGCGGCGGCGAGGATCGGATTCACCGGTCGCCTCCCGCCCCGTTCGGATGCCTCGGCCGGAACATCCCGACCAGGATGACGATCAGGCTCTTGAAGATGAAGAAGGCCGACTTGACCGGCGAGAGGAAGGACTCGCCCTGCTCCCGCGGCAGCATCCTGACCGGGACCTCCTCGACCCGGAGCCCGGCCCTGACGGCTCGCTGGAGCGATTCGACCTCGGCGAAGTCGGGCGAGTAGTACTCGCCGAACAGCTCCATGGCGCGGCGGTTCCCAGCCCTCATCCCGCTCGTCGTGTCGGTGAACCGCTGCCTGGTGGCGAAGCTCAAGGCGTACCTGAACAGGTCGGTTCCTATCCGGCGGGCCCGGGAGGGGCGGTAGTCCTCTGCCTCGGCAAGGTCCGGGTCCCGGTAGCGGGAGCCGATCACCAGGTCGGCCCGGTCTGCCTCGACCTCGGCCAGCAGCCGGACCACTTCCGCCGGCGGGTGCTGGCCGTCGCCGTCCAGGTGGGCGAACCTTTCGAAGCCGTGTTTGAGGCCGAACAGGTAACCGGTCTGGAGGGCGGCACCCAGACCCTGGTTGACCGGCAGGGGAGCGACGATCGCCCCGGCCCCCCGGGCGGTCCTGGCCGTCCCGTCATCCGAGCCGTCGTCGACCACCAGCACGGTGGCCCCGGGGATGTTCTCCCGGACCCCTTCGATCACCGCCGTGATCGATTCCTCCTCGTCGAAGGCCGGGATGAACACGAGTGTGCCCAACTGGTTCACCGACGGGATTCTCGCACGGGTCCCGGCCCCGGTCGGGATGGAGCCCGGGCTGGAATATCCTCCACCCGGAATGGAAGGAAGGGCCGAGAGGCCGAAGCGGCGGCACATCGGGATGCGGATCTGGCTGGTTGCCGGATTCACCCTGGTCGGTGCCCTGACCGCTGGCCTGGTCTACCTGTTCGTAATCGAAGCGAGTGGCGACGTCATCCGTGAGCGGGCAACCGATTTCGCCGCCGGCCGGACGGTTGCCCTGGCCGACAGCCTGGAATCCCCGGAGGTCGACCCGGTCGAGCGGGTCAAGGCGAGCGAGGACACCGGGTCCTCGATCTGGTACTTCGATTCGGGCGGTGGATTGATCGCCCCCGAGAACAAGGAGTTCCCCGAGGGAACTGCGTACCTCGAGGCCCTGGACACGGCCCTGGCCGGTGACCGGACGACGACCGAGGTCGACGGCGGGGAGGTGGTCGTGGTCGGAACCCCGGCCTTCAACAGCTCGGGTGACTCAGGTGCCCTGGTCGGTCGCTACTTCAGGCCGGCCCTGTTCCAGAATTCGCTCGACCGGATCCGGGCCGAGGCGCTCCGGGCGGCAATTCTCGCGATGCTGATCGGCACCGCGGTCGGGCTGGCGATCGCCTCGCTGATCACCGTCCGGCTGAAACGGCTGGCGAGCCAGGCCGACCAGCTCGCCGCAGGTGACTTCGAAGTGGGGCTGCCGGTCTACGGCCGCGACGAGATAGGCGACCTTGCCCGTTCGCTCGAATCGCTTCGCCTGGCGCTCAAGGAGAGCTTCGGCGTGCTGACCGCCGACCGCGACAAGCTGACCGCGATCTTCGACGGCCTGAACGACGCGGTGATCGTGATCGACGAAGAGGGCCCGGTCCGCTTCTACAACTCGGCCGCGGCCCGCCTGCT
>CAITDZ010000050.1 GCA_903891285.1 uncultured Solirubrobacterales bacterium | reverse complement strand
TCGAACTCGACCGATGCCTTCTTGGTCGCGAAGTTGACCGTCGCCTCGGCCCCCTCGACCCCGTTCAACTTCTTCTCGACCTTCGCCACGCACGAGGCGCAGTTCATGTCGGGGATCTCGATCTCGACCTTTTCCCGCGTCTTTTCCATCTATTCCACCTACCGCGACGCTACCGGGAAACGGCCCCCGGCCTTCCAGGCATCGATCCTCGAAGGAGCTATGGGCAGACCAGCCCCTCCCTCGCTGCCGCGTCTCTGAGTCGCTCGTCGAGGGTCACCATTTCCGGCCCACCCGGAATCTCGGTGGCCCATCTAATCGCTGCCGCGAGCTGGAGGGCATCTCCGGCGCTGAGTGGGTGGACGGCGAGGAGTCGGGAGGCGATGGACCGGAGCTCCTGTCCCGGGACTACTTCGGCCCAGTCCCTGGCCAGCGCCTCGAGCAGGAGGGAGGCCCGGTTTGCCTCCTCGGGATCGAGGCCTCCTTCACGCTCCCTTCGCCGGATCGCCGAAGCGCACTCCACCCGGGTCCCCCACCAGGTCGCGACCTCGGGATCGTCCTGGAAGAGCTCCTTCATCTCTGGCGAGCGATCCTCCTCGACGACCAGGGAAACGAGTGACGAGGTATCCCAGTAGCGCACCCGCCTACCAGCCCTCGCGTCGTTCCCTGATCACGGTTTCGCTGATCGGCTCACCCTTTGCCTTCGGGCGAGGTCGATCGAAGAAGTCCTCCGGCAGGGGCTCGACGGGGGGCGTCACGATTCCCTTCTTGACCAGCCGCTCGAGCTCCCCCTCAACCGGCTCGACCCTGACCAGCTTCGCGATCGGCTCGCCCCGCTCGGTGATCACGACCTCCTCACCACCCTTGACCATCGCCAGGTACTCGCTCAGCTTTGCCTTTAGTTCCGCTACGCCCACACTCTTCATAGTCAGACTGACTATAACAAGGTGACCTGTCTGTCCACTTAGGCTCATTTTGGCCAGGAAACACCGCCAAAACGGAAAAACCCCGCCATCCCACTACCCTCGCCCCATGGCCGACTCCCCAACCTTCGCCGACCTGAGCGGCAGGACCGCCCTGGTGACCGGGTGCGGCAGCGCCGAGGGGATCGGCTTCGCCTCTGCCCGCCTGCTCGGACGCCAAGGGGCCGCCGTGGTCATTTCCTCGACCACCGAGCGGATCCACGACCGGGCCGAAGAGCTGGCCGACGAAGGGATCGAGGCAAAGGCCGTGGTGGCCGACCTGATCGAGGCCGACCGGGCCGCCGATGTGGTCGAGCAGGCGACCGCCTGGAAGTCCGGCCTCGACATCCTGGTCAACAACGCGGGCATGGCCCAGGAGGGTGTCGACGAGGAGTCCCGCCCCTTCGCCGAGCTCTCCGACGCCGAGTGGCGGACCGGACTCGACCGAAACCTCGACCTCGCCGCCAACGTAACCCGGGCCGCGATCGGGGCGATCACCGACTCCGGCCAGGGCCGGATCGTCTTCGTCACCTCGGTCACCGGCCCCCTGGTCGCGATCCACGGCTCCTCGGCCTACGGTGCGGCGAAGGCAGGCCTCGACGGCCTGATGCGCGCCCTCGCCCTCGAGCTAGGTCCCACCGGCACCACCGTCAACTCGGTCAACCCCGGCTGGATCGCCACCGCCTCTTCTTCTGAAGCCGAGCTGGCGGCCGGCCGGAACACCCCGGCCGGCCGCCCCGGCACCCCCGACGAGGTCGCGGCCGCCGTACTCCTGCTCGCCTCCCTCGAGGCCTCCTACATCAACGGCCAGACCGTGGTCGTCGACGGCGGCAACGTGATCCAGGAGGTCAAGGGTCCCTAGATCGGTGCCTTCCGGCCCCGGACCTCGACCACCACCGTTCCACCCGATCGCCTTCGCTCGGCCTCGCACCTCTGCCTGGCCCTGGCGAGCGAGGCAGAGAGCGCCAGCGTGAACCGGTCGAAGGCATCGTGCCCGACCCTCGGCTTCGGGCTCCGGGACCGCCCCTGAGTACCCCGACCCGGCGTGGGCCGCCTACCGGTCCGACCGATCGTTCCGGCCCCGGCATCGACCAGGATCACTTCGGGGTCATCTATCTCCTGACCAATCCCCCAGGTGCCGGATGGGCGCCAGGCAAAGGCGCCTTCGGGGTGGTCCACCTCCTCGTCTGCCCTACTCATCGGCTCCGTCCTCCTTCTTCCCGGACTCCTTCTCCTGGGCCTCTCGCTCGGCCTTTCGCCTCGCGTTCCGCTCCCTCAACCGCTTGGCCATTCCCGGCGGCACGGTCATGATCACCGCCATTCCAGGCTCGAGCGGGAGCTCGCCCTCGGCTTCGTCCTTCTTTCCTTCGTCCTTCCTACTCACTGCTTTCACCTCCATCGAACCGGGCTTTCGCACCGTGTCCCTTCGGATCGGTTGCGGCGGCGTCACTGGGCCCGGGCCCTCGACCGCTCTTGATGAATGGCGCGTGAGAAACGCACCTCTTGCCTTATCTAGGTCTAACAGACGGAGTGGTTTCTGACAACCGACCGGAAAAGAAAACGAAACTCCGGCGACCCTCGTCGGGTGGTTGTACTGTCCCACCCATGATTTCTTCCAACCGCATCCGCAAGGGATTCCTGGCCTCGGCGCTCGCCGCGCTGGCCTGCACCCTCCTGCTCGCCGTCCCCGCGACCTCGAGTGCCCTGCCGGGCAAGCGGGTCGCGATCAAGACCACCACCCAGCAGGCCTTCCTCGCCGACTCGGCGATCTGGACTACCAGTGCCTGGGGCTGTTTCGACACCTTCCGCTCCGGCTACCCCTGCCGTCGGATCCTCAGGCCCCAGAACATCTGGATCGTCGGTTCCTACCCACCACCGATCGGCTGGGAGTTCGGCTCCGGCGACTCCACCGCCTCCGGTTACAACGGGGGCTGGAAGATCCTCTGCGGAAAGGGCTCCCGGGTCGCCGAGCGAAACCAGACGAACCGCGACGGCCTTGCGCCCGACTACTACTGGATCGGCCAGAAGATCATCAAACTGCCGCTGCCGATGAAGAACCCGGCCTGGTGCGAGGTGGACGTCACGGTTGGAAGCCCCACCTACTCGGAAACCTGGAACACCGAAGAGGTAGTCACCTCCCGGGTCGAGATCCGGGCGACCTCCCGCCGCCGGTAGCCCGGCTGCCAGTCACCACCCCGTGAAGTAAGCCCGCTTAGGCGGCGCGCTCGCCGACCAGGTCCTCGACCAGTACCGGGTCGAGCCCCTTGTCGAACTGCTCCAACTCGGCTGCCAGCTCCTCGACCGATCCGACCCTGATCAGCTCGCAGCCGTACTCCTCGGCCATCCGATCGTTCGGCACGTCCCACTCGAGCTCGGCCCCGGTCCGGGCAAAGAGC
>CAITDZ010000049.1 GCA_903891285.1 uncultured Solirubrobacterales bacterium | reverse complement strand
GCGGTGGCGTGCTCTTCGTGCCGGCCCTCGTCGCCTTCCTCTCGCTCGACCAGGTCGAGGCAGAGGCGACCTCGCTCCTCATGATCTCGGTCGTCTCGCTGTTCGGTGCCCTGAGCCAGCGCCGCTTCGGCAATGTCGACCTCCGCGATGGCCTGTTGATCGGCCTGCTCTCCCCGGTCGGGGTTGTGGTCGGAGTGGTGCTCGCCAACAACATCCCCGAACGTGCATTGAAGGTCGCCTTCGGGGTGCTCGCCCTCTACGTCGCCTGGAAACTGGTCGCCGGGACGTTCGACCGGAAGGCGCGGCCGACCGAGTCGGGTTGAGCGTGAAGCGCGGGATCAGACCCGACGGGGGCCCGTTCATCCCCATCGCCGAGATCGAGCTGAAGGCATCTCGCTCCTCTGGACCCGGAGGTCAGCACGCGAACGTGACCGCCTCCCGCATCGAGGCCCGGTTCGACGTCGCCGCCTCGACCTCCCTGACCGAAGCCCAGCGACAGAGGATCACCGAGCGGCTCGGGCCGGTGGTCACCGCCGTCGCCCAGGACGCACGCTCCCAGGCCCGCAACCGCGACCTCGCCCTCGACCGGCTGGAGGCAAAGCTCTCCACCGCGCTCGCCCGCCGGAGGAAACGCCGCCCGACCCGCCCGACCCGTTCCTCCCGTGAGCGACGACTCGAGTCGAAGCGCCGTCGCTCCAGGACCAAACGGGAACGCCGTCGCCCGACTGCCGACGACTGATCCAGCCCTCCTGTCAGGTTTCGGCCGCCTCCGGCGACCCCGATCCCATGAACTACCCGCTAACTAGGGATTTTCCGGCTCTGGCCCTGCGAAAACCGGGGATGGCCCGGGTATCGTCCCGATCGATGGAAGCGACTCGAACTCAAGGGGAGGCGGTCGGCCGATGATCTTCATCGCACTTGCCGCAGGACTCCTGATCGGGGCCCTCGCCACCTACGCCCTGCTCACCCGGCGCTCGGCGACGCTCTCGGCTGAGGTCGATTCACTCGAGTCCCTGCTCGCCTCCCAGGAAGAGTCCCACCAGCGCCAGCTGGAGCTCGCCCAGGCCGACCGGGAAGAGCTCTCCGAGCAGATGAAGGCAATCTCCTCGGAGGTCCTCAAGGAGACCTCGAAGGAACTCAAGGAGCAGATGACCGAGCTGAGGAAGGTCGAGGGGGAGCTCTCCCAGGCCGAGCTCGAGAAGAGGACGACCGAGATCAAGATGACGGTCGGCCCGGTTTCGGAGGGCCTGAAGAAGGTCCAGGAGAGGTTCGAGGAGCTGGAGCGCCAGAGGGCGACGGCCCAGGGTCGCCTCGACGAACAGCTCAAGCAGCTGAGCGAGCGGACCGACCTGCTGGCCCAGGAGGCGGGGGACCTGACCACCGCCCTCAGCAAGCCGGCCGAGCGGGGTAACTGGGGCGAGATCCACCTCGAGCGGGTGGTCGAGATGGCCGGCCTCGCCAGGCACTCCGACTTCGTCACCCAGGACACCCAGGAGACCGACGACGGTCGCCAGCGGCCCGACCTCGTCGTGAAGATGCCGGGCGGCAAGGTGGTCGTGATCGATTCGAAGGCGCCGGGCGACTCCTTCCACGAGGCACTCACGGCCGAGTCGGACTCCGAACGCGATGAGCTGCTCAAGCGCCATGCCCAGCAGATGCGGGGCCACGTGACCGAACTGAACAAGCGCGACTACCAGTCGAACTACGAGGAGACGGTCGAGCTGGTGGTCATGTTCGTGCCGAGCGAAGGGATCTACCAGGCGGCACTCAGCGTCGACCCCGAGCTCTACGAGTTCGCCCTGACCAAGAAGGTGGTGGTCGCCACCCCGACCACCCTGATCGGCTTCCTCAAGGCGGTCAACCTCGGCTGGCGCCAGGAGAAGATGGCCCAGTCGGCCCGGGAGATCGCCAAGACAGGTGAAGAACTCCACGCGAGGATCGTCAAGTTCCTCGAACACATCGGGAACGTCGGCCAGTCGATCAACAAGTCGGTTTCCAGCTTCAACGGGGCGGTCCGCTCTTACGACTCACGGGTCGCACCGAGCCTCCGCAAGCTCGAGGAGCTGGGGATCGACTCGGGCAAAGTCACTCCGGAACTGAAGTCGGTCGAGGCGACCACCTCGACCTTCGACTCGGAACCGAGCCTCGAACTCCCGGCACCGGGTGACGAGGCCCCGCTGGAAGACGACGAAGCGGCTTAGCCGACCCCGTGCTCGAGCGCGGTCTTGACCTGGGCGTCGAGCGCGTTGAGCCTGTAGAGGGCGATCGCCTCGGCCGAAGGGAAGGACCGGAGCCTCAGCGGTTCGGTGCCGTGGTGGCACATCACCACCGAGAGCAGCAGGTCGGATAGCTCCGGATCGAGTCCGCTCCGCTGGGCGGCGTCGGTGATCAGCCCGGCCCCGATCTGGAGGTGGCCGAGGGCACGGCCCCGCTCCGAGAGGCCGATCTCGGCCCCATAGGTGAACTCGCCCGTCTTGCCGACGTCGTGGACCAGGGCCGCGGCCATCAACAGGTCGGGCCTCAGCTTCGGGTGGAGTACGCAGGTCTCCCCGACCAGGGTCCCGACCGCAACGGTGTGCTCGAGCAGGCCGCCGATATAGGCGTGGTGCCCGGCCCGGGTACAGGGGGCGATCCGGAACTCTTCCGCCACCTCCCCCTCGAACAGGAGGTCCCGGACGACCGCCGAGAGGCCGGGGTGGTGGACCTCCCCGGCGAGGTGCTCGAGGAAGCCCTCGAGTTCCTCGCGACTCCGGTAGGCGGTCGGCAGGAAGTCGGACGGGTCGATCTCCTCCTTGGGCACCTTGACGACCGACTCGATCTCGGCGCTCAGGACTCCCCGAAATAGCTCGGTCCGCCCGCTCACCTCGATCACGTCGCCCCGATCGAACAGCAACCCCAGCCGGTCGGCATCCCGGAACAGCCTCGCGGAGAGGCTCCCGGTCCGGTCGCGAAGCTCCAGGCCCAGGTAGGCGGACCCATTCCTCGCGACCAGCCGATCCTTCCGGGCACAGGCGTAGCGCCCGCGGAAGGACCTGCCGGGGGTCAATTCCGAGATCGCAGGACCCCGCTCTGGCTCCGGGTCTGGAAGTTCGGCCGCCTCCACGACCACATACTTACCCAACTGCCAGACGGGGGGCATCCTCTAGATTGGGTCCGATGGAGCATCTGATCTGGACCGGGGCACCGCCCCAGCTGAGAGACCCGATCATGGTCTGCGCCTTCAGGGGATGGAACGACGCGGCCGGGTCGGCAACCTCTGCGCTGACCACGCTGGCCGACTCCCTGCCGGTCGAGCAGATCGCGACGATCGACCCCGAGCAGTTCTTCGACTTCCAGGCGAACCGGCCGACCATCCAGGTGGTCGACGGCACCTACCGCGAAATCGAGTGGCCCGACACCGAGATCTACGTCGCCACCCCGGAGTCGGCCCCCCGCGACCTGGTGATCGTCATCGGGACGGAGCCCAACCTCCTCTGGCGGACCTACTCCGAGACCCTGCTCAAGGTTGCCGAGGAACTCGACGTGGTCACGGTCGCAGTGGTCGGCGCCCTGATCGCCGAGGTCGCCCACACCCTGCCGGTACCGGTGACCGGGCTGGCCTCCGATCCCGAGATGGTCTCCCGGCTCGAGCTCGAACGAGCCAACTACGAAGGGCCGACCGGAATAGTCGGGGTGATCCACGAACTCTGCCGCCGCCGCGACATCCCCTCGGTCTCGCTCTGGGCAGCGATCCCCCACTACGTCGCGGCCGTCCCCAGCCCGAAGGCCGCCCTCGCACTGACCGCCCTGCTCGAAGGAGTGACCGGGGTCGCGGCCGACACCTCGGGCCTCGAGCAGGAGGCGATCGACTACGACGAACAGATCGACCGGGCGGTGGCGGCCGACTCCGACGTCGAGGAGCTGGTCACCCGGATCGAGGAGCAGCAGCGTTCCCGGGTCGAGGCCTCGCTCGACGTGCCGAGCGGCGATGCGATCGCCCGTGAGTTCCAGCGGTTCCTCCGTCGCCGCGACGCCGACTGAGCAGCCGCCGACTCAGGCCTCGGCGGCCGGGCATACGGTGCGGAAGTCGCACCACGAGCAGGCCGCCGGCGACGGAGTCGGCTCGAAATCCTGGGCGAGGATCGCTTCCCCGACCTCGGCCACTGTCCGCTCGACCCTCTCGATGTCCCCTGGCCCCGACTCGATCGCCGATCGGGCCGGCTCCATCACGTAGTAGTAGGTGAGGACCGAAGGTTCGACCTCCCAGGCACGTTCGGCCGCCAGCCGGTAGAGGGTCAGCTGGAGGTCCCCGCCGAGGCGTTCGGGGTCGACCGGCGCGCCGGTCTTGTAGTCGATCAACTCCAGCGACCCGTCGGGATGCCGGTCCACCCGGTCGACCCGTCCGGTCACCCTGTAGGGGCCGAGGTCGAACTCGAACTTCCGCTCGAACCAGATCGGCTCTGACTCCGAACCTGCCTCGAGCTGGTGGTAACGGGTAAGGGCCTCACGGGCCCGCTCCCGGAACTGGACCTCATCGGCCGAATCCTCCAACCCGGCCCTTGCCCAGCCCGATTCCATCATCCCGACCAGCTCCCCGGGGTCG
>CAITDZ010000048.1 GCA_903891285.1 uncultured Solirubrobacterales bacterium | reverse complement strand
GGGATTGCTGGTCCTGCCGGCCGCGATCGGCCTCGCTGCCTGCGGTGGCAACGATGGAAGTCAGGAGGCCCAGCAGGGGGAGCAGATCGGCGAGCAGGCCCAGCAGCAGGGCGAGCAGATGGGTGAACAGGCCCAGCAGATGGGCGAGGAAATGGGCGAGAATCAGGAGGAACGCCAGGAGGATGCGGAGGACCGCCGCGAAGATGCGGAGGACCGCCGCGAGGATCGCCGTGAGGATCGGAGGGATCGTGCCGAGGACCGCCGCGACGAGCGGAAGGACCGCCAGGACGACCGCCGCGACGAGCGCGAAGACCGAAACGACGATTGATTGCCCCGGGAGGTGTCGGCGTTCAGGTCGGCCAGATGACCATGGCCGCCGCACCGCCCGGATAGGGTTCTTGGCCGCACCCCGGCAGTTTTCGGTGTTTGCGGAACTGTGACGGGGCGGAAAAAGTGCTTCACGACAATGGACTCTGGCCCTCGGCCAGGCGTCCGGGAAGAGGGAAAAACGAATGACTGAAGGAAGAACGAACAACCTCCGGTGGCTGCTCGGGCTGGCAATCGTGCCGGCCGCCATCGGGCTTGCTGCCTGCAGCGGCAACGACGGAAGCCAGGAGGCCCAGCAGGGCGAGCAGATCGGGCAGCAGGCCCAGCAGCAGGGCGAGCAGATGGGCGAGCAGGCCCAGCAGATGGGCGAGCAGATGGGCCAGCAGCAGCAGAACAACAACCAGAACAACCAGAACAACAACCAGGGAAACAACTGGCAGAACGAGGGCGAGAAGGAAGGCGAGTACTGGCGCAAGAAGGGCGAGAAGGAAGGCGAGTACTGGCGCAAGAAGGGCGAGGCGATCGGCGAGAAGTACGAGAAGGAGTACGGCGGCTGATCCCGTTTTCAAACGCTTGACCGAAGCCGGCCGGATCCACCACCGCGTGGGTCCGGCCGTTTTTCGTCAGGGGTGAATCAGGTGAGGTCGCGTCGCCGCCAGAGGGCGAGTCCGGCCAGGGTTAGGCCCGCTGCCAGCGCGGTCAGCCAGGCGAGTGGCCAGAACTCGATCGGCTGGGCCGGGACCAGGGGAAGGTGGTTGTAGGGGGAGAGTTCGGCCAGCCAGTCCGAGATCGCCGAGAGGCTCTGGAGCGTCAATACGAGGGCACAAACCCCGAGGGCGATCCAGGGCAGGAACGAGGCCCGGGGCGAGAAGCCGAACGAGAGGACGGCGAGGCCGCCGAGGACGAGGGTTGCCGGTACGAAGACCGGCCCGGCTGCGACCAAGTCCGGAAGCCGGTCGAAGCCCCCACCGGCCAGTCCGAACCCGAGTCCACTGAGGAAACCACAGACGACCATCAGCACCAGCGCACCGAAGACGGCAAGGACGATGTGGGAAAAGGCCCACCGCACCTTCCCGACCCCGGTTGCGAGGACGAGTTCGGCCCGCCCCGCTTTCTCTTCGGAGGACGGTCGAAGCGCCGATCCGATTACGAAGCCGGCAGCAACGATTGCGTAGAAGTCGAGCATCGTCGCGAAGTAGGAATCGGTGATCTCCCCGCCGGCGAAGAAGGCTTCGGTGAACTGGGGGCTCGATTCGATCAGTCTCTCGACCTCGTTCCCCATGGCGCCGTAGAGGAGTGCCGCCAGACCGAGCCCCACCGCCCAGCCACGAAGGGCCCCCCGCTGGATGCGCCAGGAAAGGGCCAGCGGGGCCGGCAGGCGGCTCCTCAGACTGTCTGGACCTGGCTTTGGTCTCAGGTAGCCGGCCCCGAGGTCCCGACGGGATAGCAGCGAGAACGCAAGAACCGAGAGTCCTACCGTGGTCGCCAATGGCAGAAGCAGGACCCACCAATCGGGTCCGGAGTAGGGGCGGGTCGCGATCGACCAGCCGATCGGGGAGAGCCAGGAGAGGAAGTTGCCCCCGAGGTCACCCACCCCGCGGATCACGTAGGCGAGTCCGATCAGGGCTCCGGCGACCCCCCTTGCCGCTCTGGCGTGGGAGACCAGCTGGGCAACGACGGCCGTCACCGACATGAAGACCAGTCCGCAGCCGAGGATCGCGAGGACCTGGGCGAGCGTTCCGACGGGATCCATCCCGAAGGCGACCAGCCCGACCCACCAGAGCACCGCCAGCAGGACGAGCGATCCCGCCGTTATCGAGAGGGCGGCCGCAAGCTGGCTCAGGCGTCCGGTCGGTGCCGAGAGCAAGAGTTCGGTCCGGCCGTCTTCTTCCTCTGAGCGGGTATGACGGACCACCATGAACATCGCAAAGAGGGCCGCAAGGATCGAGAAGACGGGGCCCATCTCCCAGGCGATCAATCCGTCGAGGGTGTCGAGTGCCCTCCCCGGACCGAGGAATGCTTCGAGTGCGGGGCTTCCAGCAGTGGCCCTGGCATAGGCATCGATATCGGCCTGGGTCGGGTAATAGATCTGGTACTGGATCGGGTAGAGGAGCATCCAGCCGGCGAGGGCGATCACCGAGACGGGCAGGACGATCCGGTCGCGGCGCAGGCCGAAGCGGATAAGCCGGGCTGTACCGGCGAGGGTCGACCGGGACTCCGGGTTCACTCGTCTTCCTTCCCGTACTCGCTAAGGAAGAGGTCCTCGAGCGTTGGCGGCCTGGTGACCAGGTTCGTCACCTTGCGCTCGAGCAGCCAGCGAAGCAGATCCTCGAGGCCCTTGGGGTCGACCGAGCAGGTGATCCGATCGTCCTCGATCACTACGTCGTGGACTCCCGGCATCAGCTCCAGCCCGGCCGGGTCGGAGCCGACAGTGGCCTCCACCTCTGATCGGGCCAGTCGCTTCATCTCGCTGAGCGAACCCGACTCGATCGCCCGACCCCGCCGGATGATCGTCAGGTCGTCGGCCAGTTCCTCCACCTGGGCGAGGATGTGGCTCGACAGCAGGACGGTACCGCCCTCTTCCTGGATCTCCCTCACGCATTGCTGGAAGGCGACCTCCTTCAGCGGGTCGAGTCCGGCGGTGGGCTCGTCGAAGACGTAGAGCTCCGCGCCGGTCGAGAGGGCAGCGACGAGGGCCACTTTCTGGCGGTTACCGCGCGAATACGAGCCGCCCTTCGCCCGGAGGTCGAGTTCGAAGATCTTGCAGAGCTCGTCCCGCCGGACGTCATCGACCCCACCACGGAGTGAGGCGAGCAGGTCGAGGGTCTCGCCTCCCGTCAGGTTTGGCCAGAGGTTCACCTCACCGGGCACGTAGGCGACCCGCCGGTGGATCTCGGTCGCGTCCGACCAGGGATCGAGGCCGAGGACGGTGGCCCGTCCGGCGTCGGCCCTGATCAGGCCCAGCAGGACTCGAATGGCGGTCGACTTTCCCGATCCATTAGGTCCGAGGAATCCGTGGACCTGTCCCCGTCTCACCCTCAGGTCGAGTCCGTCGAGCGCGACGGTCGATCCGAATCGCTTCACCAGTCCGTCCGTCAGGACCAGTTCCGGACCATCGGCATCCATTCCGTTTTCCATGCAGGGAGCCTAATCGAGCCGGAAATCGGGACGGGCAGTCCAGCGGCAGCGACGCCGGATCGGGTGGTCTACGGCCCTGCCGGAGCCCTGTCGGAGTGCGTCCGCATCGGTAAATTCGGCGGGTGGACGCTGGACTCGAAACGGCCGTAGCGACCGTGATCCGGGAATGCCTGGAGGTCGAGGCCGGAGAGGAGGTACTGGTCGTAGCGAACCCGGCCACCTCTGGCCTCGGGGCGGCTCTCAGGGAAGAGGCGGTCCGCGACGGGGCCGATGCCATCCTCGCGATCATCTCGGAAAGGGAGTCACACGCCGGTGAGCCACCGGCCGGGGTTGCTTCCGCGATGGTCGAAGCCGACGTCGTCGTCGCCCCGACCGTGCAGTCGCTCTCCCATACGGATGCCCGGAAGAGGGCTTCCGAATCGGGGACCAGGATTGCCACCCTCCCCGGAGTCACCCCGGAGATGCTCACCCGGCTCATGTCGGACGACATGGAGGCACTCAGGAGGCGAAGCGACGAGGTGGCTGCGATCCTCGATCGTGGCACGGAGGCCAGGCTGACCTGTGACCACGGATCGGACCTTCGGCTCGACCTAAAGGGAAGAAGCGCGATCTCGGACTCCGGGCGGCTCGGGGAGCCCGGTGCATTCGGCAACCTTCCCTGTGGCGAGGGCTTCATCGCCCCCGTGACGGCCGAAGGGACGCTGGTCGTCGACGGGACGATCGCCTCGGTCGGCCGGGTCGCTTCGAAGGTCAGGCTCGAGGTGAAGGAGGGTCGGCTGGTCGAGGCCGAAGGAGAGGAGGGCCGGAAGCTACTCGAACTGCTCGAGGTCCATGGACCGGAAGCGACGACGATCGCCGAGCTGGGGATCGGGACCAACGCGCGGGCGACCCTGACCGGCAACGTGCTCGAGGACGAGAAGATCCTCGGCACCGCCCATGTCGCATTCGGTGCCTCGGCAGCGATCGGGGGAACCGTTCAGGTCCCGGTCCACCTCGACGTCGTCTCGCTCCGACCGGAGGTAACGGTCGACGATCTCCCGGTGACGCTCGAGGGCCGCCTGCTGGTCGGGTCGTGATCCTCGCCGCCCCGAACGTTGCCGAGGGGCGCGACTTCGGTCGGTTGGGGCGGCTGGTCGAAGCGGTGGAGGCCGGCCCGGTCGAGCTGCTCGACTGGAGCTCCGACCTCGACCACAACCGCTCCGTCCTTACCCTGGCCGGGGAGGGCCCCCATACTGCCGGCGCAGTCGCAACCATCGCCAGCAGCCTCTCCGGAGGAGCTGGGATCGGGGAGTGGGAGGGGATCCACCCGACCGTGGGGCTGCTCGACGTGGCGCCCTTCGTATGGCTCGGGCCCCAGACGAAGGATGAGGCAAGGGCTGCGGCGGGCCTTGCCGCCGAACGGCTCGGTGAGGCGGGGATCCCGGTCTTCCTCTACGGCGAGCTCGCCTCCTCCGAGCAGCGTGTCGAAAGGGCCTGGTTTCGCCGCGGTGGCCCCGATGAACTCAACAGGAGGATGGAGTCGGGGGAGCTGCGCCCCGACTTCGGACCGGAGCTACCCCACCCGGTCATGGGGGCGACCCTGGTTACCGCCCGCCCGCCACTCGTTGCCTTCAACGTCGAGCTCGAGGGCGGGGAGCCGGGACTGGCGGAAAGCATCGCGGCAGGACTCCGGGAGTCCGGGGGTGGACCGAGGGGCCTGCGGGCGATCGGCCTCGAACTCTCGACTGGTCGGGGCCAGGTTTCGATGAACGTCGGCGAACCCTCGGAAGGGGCATTGGGAGAGATCGTCGAACGAATCACCGCGGAGGCAGAGGCCGGGGGAGGGGTCGCAGTCGAGGCCGAGCTGGTCGGGCTCGTGCCCGAGTCGGCTCTCGTCGGCTACCCCGACACGGTCCCCATACGGGACTTCGATCCCGAGCTCAAGGTGATCGAGCGGCGGCTCGGCGCGAAGGGCAAAGGCCCTGCCGGCGCCGCGTGACCCGCTTCTCCGGATAGATTTCAGGCGATGGCCCAGACCAGGAAGAAGCGCAGGAAGAAACGGCGCGGCACCCAGGCCGGCCAGATCGACACCAAGCGGCGCAGCAGGCCGAAGTCGAGGGCCGAGGCGAAGAGCCAGGCCCGTTCCGGGACCAAGAAGAAGTCGGGGACGAGGCTCGACCGTCCGCCCACCTGGAAGTCGGCGACGATTCGGGGGCTGATCGCCGCCGTCGTCTTCATGGTGCTCCTGATCGTCCTGTTCGGGCGCCCGCTCACCGAGGCGGTGGGCCTCGCCCTCTTCATGCTCGTCTTCTATATCCCTGCCGGCTACTACATGGACACCTTCATGTGGCGCCGTCGGGAGCGGGCGAGGATCAGGTCCGGCAGGAAGCAGTGACCGGCCCCGGGCTGGAGGTGGTCGGTACGACCGTCGGCCAGGTCGCCGAGAACTCCTTCACCGTCTGGAAGGGCGGGTCGGACCGGGCGGTGATGATCGATCCCGGGGATGAATCGGATCGCCTGATGGCGCCGCTGGCCGAGCGTGGCCTGACCCTGGACGCGATTCTCCTCACCCACTGCCATTTCGACCACATCGGCGCAGTTGCACCGATCGCCCGGGCCACCGGGGCCCCGGTCTACTGCCCGGAGATCGAGGTCGGCGTCCTGGCCGACATCATGTCTTACGTCCCCTGGCCGGGCTTCGGACCGTTCGAGAGCTGGGAGGCCGAGGAGACGGTTACGGGCGGAGAGAAGCTCGAGCTGGCCGGTCTCGAGTTCGATGTGATCCACACCCCGGGACATAGCCCCGGCCACGTCACCTACTCGTTGCCCGAGTTCGGCGCCGTCTTCTCGGGCGATGTGCTCTTCCAGGGATCGGTCGGCAGGGTCGACCTTCCCGGGGGCGACTGGGAGACCCTGCTCGGTTCGCTCGAGCTGCTGGTCGAGTCCCATCCCCCCGAGACCACCGTCTACCCCGGCCACATGGGTGTCACCACGATCGGGGCCGAGCTCGCCGGTAATCCGTTCCTCGCCGGGATCGGTACCTGACGATGGCAGGCGAATTCCAGGCACCCAGGGGGACGGCCGACCTCCTCCCCGTAGACGAAGAAGCCCAGCGCTTCGTGGTCGAAACCTTCCAGAAGGTCAGCAAGCGGGCCGGGTTCCGGTCGATCGAGACTCCCGCCTTCGAGGACACGGCCCTGTTCCAGCGGGGCGTCGGCGATTCGACCGACATCGTCCGGAAGGAGATGTTCACCTTCGAGGACAAGGGTGGCAGGAGCCTCACCCTGAGGCCCGAGGGGACTGCCCCGATCTGTCGGGCCTGGATCGAGCATGGGATGAACAAGCTGCCCCAGCCGGTAAAGCTTGCCTACGAGGGATCTTTCTTCCGCCACGAGCGGCCCCAGGCCGGTCGCTTCCGTCAGTTCCACCAGGTCGGCGTCGAGGTGATCGGGTCGGATTCGCCCCTGGCCGACGCCGAGGTGATCTGCCTTCTGGATGCCTTCCTCGCGGAGCTGGAGGTCCCTGACCTGGAGCTCCACCTGGGGAGCCTCGGTTCCCCCGAGGCCCGCCAGGAGTACCTCACGGAGTTGACCTCCTACCTCGCTTCGAGGGAGTCCGAGCTCTCCGAGGAGGTCAGGGACCGGGTCGGCAGCAACCCGCTCAGGGCATTCGACTCGGATGATGAGGGCACTTCCCGTGTGATGGAGGAGGCGCCGCTCCTACTCGAGCGGCTCGACGGCGAGGACCGCGAACACTTCGAGCGGGTCCGGGAACTGCTCGACGCAGCCGGCGTTGGCTACACCGTCGATCCGACCCTGGTCAGGGGGCTCGACTACTACGGGCGGACCGTCTTCGCCTTCACCTGCGATCGGCTCGGTGCCCAGTCAGAGATCGGGGGCGGCGGTCGCTACGACGGCTTGATCGCCAGGCTCGGGGGCCCGGACACCCCGGCGATCGGCTGGGCGGCCGGGGTCGAGCGGATATTGCTCGCCCTCGACCGCGAGCCCGAGGTCCCGGAACTGGACCTCTTCCTCGCCTGGACCGAGGAGCCGGTCGCGGGCCGTATCCCGGGACTGGCCCGTGAACTACGGGGTGAGGGGATCTCGGTTGGCTTCGACCTGGCTGAACGGAACCTGAAGGGGCAGCTGAAGCAGGCCGACCGGGCCGGAGCACGCTGGACCGCGATCCTCGCCGCGGATGACTCTGTCGAGCTGAAGGAGATGGAGACCGGGGATCAGCGCGCGGCGGACCTCACTGACCTCGCCTCGATAGTCGCGGACTGAGCCTCCCCGCCGGCCATTCGAGCCGGCCATTCCTGAAAGACTCACGCGATGGCCGATCGAGCTCCATTCCTGCCCGAGAACGACTACCGGGACACCTGGTGCGGAGGGGTCCTCGACGACCTCGTCGGAAAAACGGTTCGGGTCGCGGGTTGGGTCAACCGGAGGCGGGACCACGGCGGCCTCGTCTTCATCGACCTGAGGGACAGGACGGGGGTCGTCCAGCTGGTCTTCGATCCGGCGGAGTCCTCGGAGTACTTCGACCTCGGTCATGCGCTTCGGCCGGAATGGGTCCTCTCGGCGGAGGGCGAGGTGGTCCGGCGCGATCCCGAGACGGTCAACCCCGAGATCGGGACCGGTGAGTTCGAGGTCCGGGTCTCCGGGGCCCGAATCCTCTCCGAGGCAGAGACCCCACCCTTCGAGATAGAGGGCTTCAGGGCGGAGGTCGGCGAAGAAGCGAGGCTCCGTCACCGCTACCTCGACCTGAGGAGGCCGGTGATGCAGGAGGCGATCGAGATCCGCCACCGCCTGGTCACCGAGATGAGGAGTTTCCTGGACGGCGAGGGCTTCCTCGAGATCGAGACGCCGGTATTGACCCGGTCGACCCCGGAGGGGGCGCGGGACTTCCTCGTCCCGAGCAGGCTGCACCAGGGGTCCTTCTTCGCCCTGCCGCAGTCACCGCAGCTCTTCAAGCAGATGTTGATGGTGGCCGGCTTCGAGCGCTATTTCCAGATCGCCCGATGCTTCAGGGACGAGGACCTGCGGGCCGACCGCCAGCCGGACTTCACCCAGCTCGACATCGAGATGTCTTTCGTAGGGGTCGAGGACGTGATCGGCCTGAACGAGCGATTGATGGCTCACGTGCTGTCCGGGATGGGGGTCGAGGTCGAGATCCCTTTCCCACGGATCTCCCACGACGAGGCGATCGCCCGGTTCGGCACCGATCGACCGGACATGAGGTTCGGGCACGAGGTCGTCGACCTGACCGAGGTGCTGAGGGGTACCGAGTTCAAGGCCTTCGGAGGGGTGATCGAGGGGGGCGGCGCCGTCGTCGGGATCAACTTCGGACCGAAGGATCTGCCGAGGGCCCAGCTCGACGGGCTGATCGAGGAGGCGAAGGAGCTGGGCGCGAAGGGCCTGGTCTGGGCCTACTGCGAGGACGACGGCTGGCGCGCCCCGATCGCGAAGTTCCTCTCGGCCGACGAGCAGGCCGGTCTGAACGAGGCGCTCGGTGCGTCCGAGGGCGACCTGATGCTTGTCGCTGCCGACAGCCAGGCGGTCGCTGCCGGGATCCTCGGAGGGCTTCGGACCAGGCTGGCCGAACGGTGGGATCTGATCCCGGAGAGTGGAAATTGCCTGGTCTGGGTCGTCGACTGGCCGATGTTCGAAAGGGATGAACGAACCGACAGGTGGATCGCACTCCACCACCCGTTCACCTCGCCGGCGAGCGAGGTCGACCCTGACGACCCCGGTTCGGCCCGTGCACTCGCCTACGACCTGGTCTGGAACGGGGTGGAGCTCGGCGGAGGCTCGATCAGGATCTCCGAACCCGACCTCCAGAAGGAGGTTTTCGCGATCATCGGAATCGACGAGGAAGAGGCGGCCGATCGGTTCGGGTTCCTGCTCGAGGCCCTTCGGTATGGCGCGCCACCCCACGGCGGGATTGCCTACGGGGTCGACCGGTTCGCCGCCCTGCTGGCCGGTTTCGACTCGATCAGGGACGTGATCGCATTCCCGAAGACTGCCTCGGGCAACGATCCGCTTACCGGAGCTCCATCGCCGGTCGAGGAGCCCCAACTGAAGGAGCTCGGCCTCGCCCGCGGCGGGGCCGCCAGGGCAAAGCCTTCCGACGGCTGAGCCGGATGGGTCCAATCAGACGATTCTTCTCCCGGGGGGATCCCAAGGTCCACGTAGGTGACCCCCGTTTCGACGATTGGGAGCCGGTGGCCGGGTTCGAGGACGTCGAGACCGGGATGGCCTTCGCCCAGCACCTCCGCGAGGCGGGCCTCGATGCGGTTCTCACCGCGGACTGGGAGCCGGACCAGTTCGGTCGGGGCGATCTGCAGCTTCAGGTCCCGCCCGGGAAGTGGTCGGAAGCCGAGGAGATCCTCTCCGGCCTCGATCTGGACTGAAGCGCAGTCCGTTCGCCGGGGGCACTGCGGTGCTACGGTGACCGCCGGGTCCGGATCCGTTCGACGTCCGCCTCATAAATTGACCCAACATCAACGGCATGGGAGCCGAACCTCCCCGGTCCGTGGAGGGCCGGGGGTAGGCACCCACCTTTACAACAAGGGATCAATGCCGGAGGCGGCGACGGCGGGTCGGGGCCCGACTTTTCCCCGGGCCTCAGGCCGGCAGTCCGTAGGAGACGCCGGTCAGCCGCTCGGACTCGGCCCAGAGGCGCTCGGCCGCCGCACGGTCAGTGGCGCTCTCCACCGGGTGGACTACGGTCGGTGAGCCGCGCATCTCGCCCGGGCCATCGGGCCCCACGTAGCTTCCCCCCGGGAGCTCCGGATTCGTAGCGGCGAAAAGGATCGGGGCGGCTCCGGCAGCCGCATCCTGGGCCAGCAGCCGGTGGCCGAGTGCCATGAGCGGAGCGGCCAGGGCCGAACCGACGCCGCCCCCGATTCGCGGTCCGGCCTTCTGGAGGTTGGTCGCCGAGTAGCCCGGATGGGCGGCCATGCTCTCGACCGGTGACCCGGCCTCGGCCAGCCTTCGCTGGAATTCGATCGCGAAGGAGAGGTTCGCCAGTTTCGAGAGGCCGTAGGCACCGGTCCGGCTGTAGCCGCGCTCTCCCTGAAGGTCGTCGAAGTCGATTCGCCCGACCCGGGCCATCGTGCTGCTGACCGTGACCACCCGGCTGCCGGCCAACTCCTTGATCTGGGGCATCAGGAGCCCGGTGAGGGCGAAGGGACCCAGGTGGTTCGTCCCGAACTGGAGCTCGAAGCCGTCCGCGGTCTCCCGTCTCGGAGGCATCATCACTCCGGCGTTGTTGATCAGGAGGTCGATCCCGTCGGGAAAGCGGGCAGTAGTCGCCAAGGCGAACTCCCGTATGGAGTCGAGGCTGGCCAGGTCGAGCATCCCGGTTTCGACCCGTGCCCCGGGAGTTTCCTCCCGAATTCCCTCTGCTGCGACTCCGGCCTTCTCCATGTTGCGGCAGGCCATCAGCACGATCGCACCCGCTCCGGCCAGGGCACGGGATACCTCGAGTCCGAGGCCGACGTTTGCACCGGTAACGACGGCCGTTCGGCCGCTTGAATCGGGAATGTCCGCCTCGCTCCAGCCCATCGACCCTCGCGCCGAGGCTACCGCTTTACCCTTTGGGGGTGAGCCGTTTCGAGCACCAGACCGTGCCACCCGCTGGCGATGCATACCGGGAGTACCTGGAGGATTCATCCCGCCGGGCCGACCCGCCCAAGGGATCGTTCTCGGGCGCTGCCGGGGGCTCGGCCTGCGGGGACCTGATCCGGATCTCCCTGCTCCCCGGGAATGGGTTCGAGGTAGTCGAGGTGACCTGGGAGGCCGAAGGCTGCGCCGCCGCTACGGCATCCGCAGCGGCCCTGGCAGAGATCGTCGAGGGAGGGACATTCCTCGATGCGGCGAGACTCGGTCCGGAAGTTCTCGAGAGGGCGCTCGGTTCCCCGGGCAACGGAACCAGGCATGCGGTCGTGCTGGCCTGCGATGCGCTCCACCGGGCCCTTTCCTCGATCGCATCGGCTGGCATCCCGCTGGCCGAGCCCTCACCGGGCCGGGTAGGTGTCGCCCTTTCGGGCGGGGTCGACAGCGCCGTGGCGGCCTTGATGCTCCGGGACGGAGGCGGGGAGCCGGTGGCGATAACGGTCAAGCTCTGGGCCGACCCTCAGACCGACGGCACCAAGGCGTGCTGCTCACCGGAGGCCGTCCTCTCGGCCCGCTCGCTCGCCCACTCGCTCGGGATTCCCCACTTCACCCTCGACCTCGAGGAGTCGTTTCGTTCCGAGGTCGTTGCCCGTTTCCTCGACGGCTACCGGTCCGGTACCACTCCGAACCCCTGCATCGCCTGCAACGGATCGGTCCGTATCGATGCAATGGTCGAGTTGGCCGACCGCCTTGGCGCCGACCGCCTCGCCACCGGCCATTACGCCACCCTGACCGATGATGGGGAGGGGCCCCTGCTCGCCGAGGCGGCGGATTCCGACAAGGACCAGAGCTACATGCTCGCCGGCCTTTCGCCTTCGACTGCGGCGAAGCTCGATTTCCCGCTTGCCCGGACGACCAAGGTCGAGGTCCGACGGGTCGCCGAGGAGAACGGTCTTCCGGTGGCACGAAAGCCCGAGAGCCAGGATCTCTGTTTTCTTGCAGGGACGAACAAGGATGCATTCCTCGAGCGCCAGGGGGGACTCTCGCGACGGCCCGGCCCGATCATCGACGCGGAAGGAGTCGAGGTCGGATCCCACCAGGGCCACCACCTGTTCACGGTTGGCCAGCGGAGGGGTCTCGGTGTCGCGATGGGGGAGCCCCGATATGTAACCGGGCTGGATCCGGCCTCGAACACGGTGACGATCGGGTCCCGGGACGAGCTCCTCACCGACAGGGTCGAGCTGCGGGACGCGACCCTCCTCCGCGAGGGCTCGAACGTCGACCGGGTACGGCTCCGCTACCGCTCGGAACCGGTGGGGGCGACGGTCTCGGCCGCTCGCGGTCGGCACGATCGGCTCGAGGTCCGGCTGGAGCAGGCCTTCGCTGGATCGGCCCCTGGGCAGACCGCAGTCCTGATGCGCGGTTCTGCGATCGTTGGCCACGGGACTATCGAATAGGCTCGATCGGGATGGAAGCCGACTCGATACGGGAGACGTTCCTTGCCTTCTTCGAGGAGAGGGATCACCGCCGGATGCCCTCTGCCTCGCTGATTCCGCCACCCGAGGATTCCTCGACGATGTTGACGGTCGCCGGGATGCAGCCCTTCAAGCCCTACTTCCTGGGGACCGAGAATCCCCCCTCGACCCGGCTCACCTCCTCCCAGGCCTGCTTCAGGACACCCGACATCGAAGAGGTGGGCAAGACGATGCGCCACCTCACCTTCTTCGAGATGCTCGGCAATTTCAGCTTCGGTGACTACTTCAAGGAGGAGTCGATCCCCTTCGGGTGGGAGCTCTCGGTCGAGGGGTTCGGGATCGATCCGTCCCTGATCTGGGTCACCGTGTTTGGCGGCGACGAGGAGCTGGGCATCGGCCCGGACGATGAATCGATCGCGATCTGGCGAGAGCTCGGCCTTCCTGACGAGCGGATCGTTCGGCTCTCCCGCGAAGAGAACTTCTGGCAGGCCGGCCCGACCGGACCGAGCGGTCCCTGCTCGGAGATGTACCTCGATCGCGGCCCGGAGTTCGGCTCCGACGACCTTCGTCCTGGCGATGACACCGATCGTTTCCTCGAGTACTGGAACCACGTCTTCATGACTTACGACCTGAGGGAAGACGGGTCGGTCGAGCCCCTCCCGAGGCGAAACATCGATACCGGCATGGGCCTCGAGCGAATGGCCGCCGTGCTCCAGGACGTGCCTTCGGTGTTCCAGACCGACCTCTTCTCCCCGCTGATCGATCTTGCGGTCGAGATGAGCGGGATCGGCTTCGAGGATTCGGAAGAGGCGACCAGGGCGATGCGGATCATCGCCGACCACTCGCGGGGAATGACTTTCCTCCTGGCCGCGGGTGTGGTTCCCTCGAACGAGGAGCGGGGCTACGTCCTGAGGCGGGTGATGCGGCGGGCAATCCAGCAGGGGAGGACCCTGGGCCTGGAGGGCGACTGGCTGGAGCGGTTCACCGACCGGACGATCGAGATGATGGGGCCGGCCCACCCCCTGATCGTCGACCAGCGCGAGAGGATCACCAAGTGGGTGCGCTCGGAGGGGGAGGCCTTCGGCAAGACCCTCGACCGTGGCACCGAGCTGCTCGACCAGATCGTCGAGCGGGCACTCGAGCAGGGCAACTCCTGGATCAGTGCCGACGACGCCTTCCTCCTCCACGACACCTATGGGTTCCCCTTCGACCTGACCCGGGAGATGATCGCTGACAGGGGGCTCTCGGTCGACGATCAGGGCTTTGAAGAGCTGATGGAAGGGCAGCGGCGGCGGGCCCGGTCGGGGGCCTCGGCCGGAAGCAGGGGAGAGGGCCACGACCAGTTGATCGAGTTTGCTGGATCGGCACCGGAGACCGAGTTCGTCGGCTATGAAACCCTCGGCACGACCACTGGGGTCGCGGCGGTCGGGTCGGGAGAAGGCGAGAGGGCCTTGGTCAAGCTCGACCGGAGCCCGTTCTACGCGGAAGGGGGCGGTCAGGTGGCCGACTCGGGCAGGCTCGTCTGGGATGGCGGATCCGCAGAGGTCACGGATGTCGTTCGGATCGGCGACGACCAGGTGGTCGAGATCGGACCGGATTCCGGGAATGGGGATTGGGTGCCCCCCGAGGGCCAGGGCGTCGAGGCGAAGGTCGATCGCTCCTCCCGGATGAGGACGATGGCGAACCACACCGCCACCCACCTTCTCCATGCAGCCCTCCGGGAACGGCTCGGTGACCATGCCCACCAGGCCGGCTCGGCCGTCACCCCGACCAAGCTCCGCTTCGACTTCACCCACAACGAGTCGCTCTCCTCGGAAGATGTCGCCTGGATCGAGGACCGGGTCAATGGCTGGATCAAGGATGCCGAGCCGGTCCGGTGGATGGTCATGGAGAAGGCCGAGGCGGAGCGCCTGGGCGCGATGGCGCTGTTCGGAGAGAAGTACGGGGACTGGGTCCGGGTGGTCGAGATCGAGGACGTATCCCGCGAGCTCTGTGGGGGCACCCACGTGACCAATACGGCCGAGATAGGGATCTTCACCATCACCTCCGAGGGTTCGAGCGCCGCCAACGTCCGACGGGTCGAGGCGATTACCGGCCCCGAGGCGATCGATTGGCATAGGGAACGGGTTGCCGAGCTGGGTGAGGTCGGTGAACTGCTGGGTGATCCCCGTGATCCCGTCGGTGCGGCCCGTCGCTCCGGCGAGAGGCTGGCCGAGTTCGAGGCCGAAGCGAGGAAGGATGCGGACCGGCGCCAGGCCGTTCTTGCCTCGGAGCTCGCGGAAGCGGTCGGTCAGGTCGGCACTGGCGAGGCCGTCCTCTCGGAGGTCCCGCTCTCCGACCCGAAGGAGATCATCCAGCTGGC
>CAITDZ010000047.1 GCA_903891285.1 uncultured Solirubrobacterales bacterium | reverse complement strand
TGCGGTGCGGACGAGGCCGAGCTGGCCAACGACATCCTCGGCCTCCAAAACGCCCTGTTCGTAGCTGGAGCGGAGCTGGCAACGGCTCCGGAGGCTGCCGACCGGCTCGAGGACGGGGTCAGTCGGGTCACCGAGGCGATGACCTCGGAGGTCGAGGAGGCGATCGACCGATACATGGATCGGGTCGACCTCCCTCCCAAGTTCGTGATCCCCGGCGGCAACGAGCTCTCATCCCACCTCGACGTGGCCCGAACCGTGATCCGGCGGGCCGAGCGGAGGGTGGTCACGATCAAGCTGGAGGATGAGCTCACCTCCGACGAGCTGATCCGGTTCCTTAACCGGGCGTCCGACCTTTGCTTCGCGATGGCCCGGTTCGCCGACGTCGACGACCCGGAGCTGTTCGAGGGAAGGGGCTGATGGGAACTACCGCCAGGGTGACCACGGGGGCCGACCTTCCTTGCGAAGTCGAGCTGGAAGCAGGCGATACGGTCCGGACGGTCGTCTTCGACCATGCCGGCGAGCTCTCCGACGGGGATGCCGGTCCCTCCTCTACCCAGGCTGTCAGCGCGGCCCTCGCTGCCTGTACCGCGGTCACCCTGAGGATCTACGCCGAGCGGAAGGACTGGAACCTCGATGGACTCGACGTCGAGGTAGAGACGACCTACGACGGCCCGAACCCCAGCCTATTCACGGTGAAGATCGGTTGGCCGGACCAGCTAGGGCCGGATCAGGTGGAGCGACTGGAGAGGATCGCCGGCAGATGCCCGGTCCACCGCCTGGTCACCGAGGCGACCACCGTGGAGCTCGAGTCGGCCTGACGGAGGTGGCGGACGGTCCGAATAGGGGCATCGTCCGGCCAGGCGACTTGGCTACGGTCCTCCTCTCGGAGGGCGAGGCCGCGGGGATGACCGCCTTCGGGGGCCGCGAGGCGGCCGTTCTCGTTCCGGTCCGGGAGCGTGACGGGCGGACCGAGATCCTTTTCACTGAGAGGCCCGAACACCTCGAAAAGCACGCGGGGGAGATCTCCTTCCCGGGCGGGAAGGTCGAACCGGGGGACCGCAGTCACCTCGCGGCCGCCCTGCGCGAGGCCGAGGAGGAGGTCGGCCTCGCTCCCGACCAGGTCGAGGTGGTCGGCGCCCTGGCACCGGTGGGGACCTTCGTCACCTCGTTCAGGATCAGGCCGTTCGTCGGGATCCTCGACCAGGCGGCCGTACCCGTGCCAGACCCATCGGAGGTCGCAGCCGTGCTCGGCTTCGGGATCGAGGAGCTGGCGGAGGCCTACGGGATGAGGCGGCTGGTCCGCCGGGGGGTCCCGATCAGGACGCCGACCTTCACGATCGGTGACCACATGATCTGGGGGGCGACGGCAAGGATCCTGACCGACCTGATGCGCCGGGCAGAGGCGCTCTAGGCCGGAATTTCAAGCAGGTCGGGGGCCTCCCGACCGGACTCAGCCGCCGAGTCCCTCGTCCCGCAGGTACCACTCGGAGTCGAGTGCGCCCTGGCAGCCGGATCCGGCTGCAGTGACCGCCTGGCGATAGGTGTGGTCGACCAGGTCACCCACGGCAAAGACCCCGGCGAGGTTGGTCCGGGTCGAGCCCGGCTCGACCTTCACGTAGCCGCCATCGTCGGTATCGACCTGTCCGGTGACCAACTCGGAGCGCGGTATATGGCCGATCGCTACGAAGGCACCATCGACCTCGAAGTCCTCGACCTCGCCGTTGTCGGCCTTCCTCAGCCGTACGGCAGCGAGGGCTCCATCATCACCGGCGATGAACTCCTCAGGGATCCAGGGCGTGCGCACCGTGATCTTTGGATTCTCCTCGACCCGCTGCTGCATGATCTTCGATGCCCTGAACTCGTCGCGCCGGTGGACGAGCTCGAGACTCGACGAGAACTTCGAGACGAAATCGGCATCCTCCATGGCGGAGTCCCCGCCGCCGATCACCATCGTCCGGCGATCCTTGAAGAAGGCTCCGTCGCAGACCCCACAGGTCGAGACGCCGCGACCGGTCAGCTCCATCTCCCCGGGGATCCCGAGGCGTCGCGGCTCTGCACCCATCGCGAGGATCACCGTGTGGGCCTCGTAGGTTTCGTCACCAACGATCGCCCGATGGAGATCACCGTCGGAGAGCTCGAGCTTCTCGACGTCGTCGGTGACGAAACGGGTCCCGAAGCGTTCGGCCTGCTCACGGAACTTGGTCATCATCTCCGGTCCCATGATTCCCTCGGGGAAGCCGGGGAAGTTCTCGACGTCGGTCGTATTCTGGAGCTGTCCCCCCCATTCGAAGCCCTCGAACAAGAGGGGTTCGAGTTCGGCGCGGGCCGCATAGATGGCCGCCGTGTAACCGGCGGGGCCACCTCCGACGATGATCACTTTCTCGGTTCCCTTCGATTCGGCCATCCAATTCCTTTCCACGACCCGGCTTGCCCGGGCTCGTCACTTTACTTTATGAAGTAGCGGATCGTCGACCGGCTTCAGAGGCCGCTAGCCGCCATGTCACGCGAGGGATTCCGGTCGATCGGCAGCCCCTTCGTCTTCCAGCCCTTGACCGTCTGCCGGAGCTGGACGAAGGCGACGACGCCGAACGGGATCGGTAACCAGAAGGCGACCAGGCGATAGATCAGCACGGCGGCGAACACGCCAGCGTCGGGAAGGCCAAAGAGGACGAAGGTCCCGATCATCCCGGCGTCGACCGCACCGACCCCGGCCGGTACGAAGGGAATCAGGTTCGCGGTCAGGCCGATGAAGAAGCCGAGGACGACCACCCCGAAGGTGACCGGT
Organism: uncultured Solirubrobacterales bacterium; assembly: GCA_903891285.1. Classification (GTDB taxonomy): domain Bacteria; phylum Actinomycetota; class Thermoleophilia; order Solirubrobacterales; family 70-9; genus 67-14. Next base: position 10,175 of record CAITDZ010000047.1, on the reverse strand, counting down.
ACCCCGAGTGCCAGGAAGGAGGCCCAGAGGACTCCGATATTCGCCGCCCAGAATCCGACGGCGCCGAGGAAGGCCAGTCCGGCCTTGCCCGGTGTCGAGAGCAGGCGGAGGGCGTCCCGGATTCCTGCCGAGGCGGTGGCCGGGACAGCCGCGAGGGCGGTCAGGAACCGGCCGCCGCGGCGATGTCCCGCCAGCTGCTTGAGCCGACGCTCGATGTCGGCCGGGACCAGCGCGACCGCCAGGCCGACCAGCATCACGAACCCTGCGATCGCGGCCGGGACGATCGTCAGGCCGCTTGCCGTGGAACCGCTCAAGACACCGGTCTTCAGCAGGATCCCGAAGACGATGATCGCCACCGGATAGAAGATGTAGTGGAGGGCGATGAAGGCGACCATCCGGGTAGCGACGTCTCGTCGACCCATCCCTCCCTGCCGGAGGGCCCAGTAGGTGAGCACGACTCCACCTGCGCCTCCGGCCGAGAAGATCAGCGTGGCCGCGAAGCCGGCCATGTTGATCTCGTAGGCCTCGCGGATCGTGATCGGGAAGTCGTGCCCACCGACCACGGAGCGAAACAGCGCGATGTAGGCGACGAACGAAAGGATCCCGCAGACCAGGGCGACCCCTACCCAGAACGGATTCGCCGTGCCGACGGTCGAGATCGCATCCCCGAAACCGGCGAGCTTCGGCAGCAGGAAGTAGATGCCGACGACGAGGATGACGATCAGGAGGGCCGATTGGACGGCGGCCTGGGTCGAGATGGTCGGGAGCTCGGGACCCTCGTCGCCCGTCTCCGGCCGGTCCACTTCCCCCCCTCCCCCCTTCTCCACGGGTCAGGTGCTCCCGTCCGCTGCCACGGCCTCGAGCTGCCTCAGGCCCCCGTTGACCAGCGCAGTGAACGGCCTGGCCAGCGGCTCACCCTTCCTGACCAGCAAGACGATGGCGAGCCCCGCGAGGAGGTCGACCACGTAGTGCTCGCCGAGGTAGACCAGCGCGAAACCGAGGGTCCCGGCGTAGACCCAGCCGAGCGCACCCTGCACCTTCCCACCGGACTCGGAGAGGAGGATCGCCGCCATCACCGAGGTCGCGAAGTGGAGCGACGGCATCGCCGCCCAGGGATTGGACCCGAGCGTCCCGAAGATCCTGGTCCAGGCCGGACCCCAGAGCCTCTCACCGAACTCGACCATGACCCGTTTGACCTCCTCGTCGGTGTGGCCGTTCTCCGAGGCCCACCACGGTGGCGCGGTAGGTGCCGCGAAGTAGACGACACAGCCGAGGTCGAAGACGGCCGCCATCTGCCTGGCCGAATGGGGGAAGGCGTCGCGGTCTCGGAGCAGGATCCAGAACAGGGCCAGGTAGGGCTGGACGAACCAGAGCCAGTGGGTCCAGGCCGAGATTCGGGTCAGGACCCCCCCGGCCGGACCATCGTGCAGCAGTCGCTGGAGCCGCGCATTGGGAAGGACACCCCTCCCGATCCACCTATCGGCGACGATCGGGTAATCGATCAGGAGCCTTCGCCTGAGCCGCGAGGGATTGTCGTAGGGAAGTTCGTGGGTTACGGCGAAGGCCCACATCTGCCCGAGGAAGAGGGCGACGTCCCGTCGACGGGAGCGGGGCCAGAGTACCGCGATCGCAGCCGGTGCGAGCACCGTGGATGCGACCGTGACCGCGGCCGGGATCCGAAGCTGACGACGGATGTGCGGAACGACCACTGCAGCAGCAAGCGCGGTGACGGAGGCCGCCCTGAGCAGGGTGGAGGCCGTGGACCGTCTCCTTCGCCCCGGTCTGGGTTGGAGCAACGAACGGAGCATCGCGGCCAAGGGTAGGCGACCGCGTCCCCGGCTGCCGACGGGCGGCTGGGAGGAAGGCGCCCGTCCGTTCCTTCCGCATAGAATGGCCACGCTCGTGGTGCTCCCCCGGAGAAAGCCGCTGCCCCTCGCCGCGGCCGCGATCGGAACCGTCGCGGCCGTCCTGATCGGTGCCGATCCGGCATCGGCACTCTCGCTGAACCCGGATGCGATCTCGCCCGGGATCGCCAAGGGAAACACCCTCCACACGATCATGTTCGTGGTGATCGTGCTGGGAATCCTGGTGGTCAACCTGGCGATCTTCAGGGCGGTTCGGCCGCGGCATCGCTATGTCGAGGCGCAAGAGGTCGAAACCCCGAGTCGCTCGGGTCGTGTCGGGATCCTGCTCTCCCTGGTCGCCGTTGCGATCTTCGTCGTGGCGACCGTATACACCTCCGCTTCCCGCGATGTGCCCGAAAGCCGCGCGTCCGTAGAGGGAACGCTCGAGGACGGCTCCCTGCGAATCACGGCTACCGGCCAGCAGTGGCTCTGGCGATTCAGTTACCCGAACGGCGCCTTCGGCTACCACCGACTGGTCGTCCCGAAGGGCGTGACGATCTCGCTCGAGCTGACCTCGAGCGACGTCGTCCACGGCTGGAACGTGCCCTCGCTCACTGGCAAGGCGCAGGCCGTCCCGGGACAGACCCACCGGATCAGCTTCCGGGCCGACGAGGAGGGAACCTTCCGTGGCTGGGCCTCCGTGCTCTCGGGACAGGGCTACGCCGACATGGAATCGGTGGTCGAGGTCGTCTCGCCCGATGAATACCTGACCTATATCCGACGGCTCAAGAAGGAGATCCAGGGGGCACAGGACATCGTCGAGGGCCAGGTCGAAGCCCAGGCCAGAAGGGCGATGAACCAGTGAGCGAAGAAGACGAGACGGGCATGGAAGGTCAGGAAGAGGAAGCGGCGTCGACCCCCGAAGATGCTCCGGAGGGGGAAGGGGCCGGAACGACCGAGGGGGAAGGTCCGGCGGAAACGACGTCCGAGTCCTCGGCCGAGCCGCCCCCCGAGTCCGCCGGGGAGGAAGCCACCGTCGTCGAGTCAGAGGAGGAAGTCGCGACCGTCGTGGAGTCCGAGGACGCGACTGACCCCTCCCCCGACGTCGGCCTCTTCCCCGAAACCGAGCCGATCCCCCGGCCAGAGGTCTCGGTCGAGGGCGAGCCGGGTCCGAGGCAGCGCTGGATTGAACTCGCGACCAGCGCCGACCACAAGGACATCGGGCGGATCCTGATCGGCACCGCCATCGGGTCGCTCTTCCTGGCGGCCATACTCCTGGTGCTGCTCCGTCTGCAACTGGCCGTCCCCGAGAACGGCTTCCTCGAGCCGGTCACCTTCGACAGGCTGCTCTCCCTCTACGGGGCGACGGCGATCTTCTTCTTCGTGCTCCCCCTCTTCTTCGGGCTGTTCTACTACCTGGTCCCCCTGATGATCGGGAGCCGCGGGACCGCCCTACCCCGGTTGGGGCAGGTCGGGATGTGGTTGATCCTGCTCGGAGGGGTCCTGCTCTACTCGACCATCCTCTACACACCGCCTGAAGCCGGGATCAACCCCCTCCCGCCACTCTCCGAACTCGCCTTCACCTCCAATAACGGAGTCGACGCCTGGATCGCCGGGGTCGGACTGGCAACCCTCGGATACATCCTGATCACCGTCGACCTGCTGGTGACGATCCGGCACCTCCGGGCACCGGGGATGGCCTGGCGCCGGACGCCAGTGCTCGTCTGGACCGCCGCCGTGGTCTCGTGGCTGTTCGCGGTCATCGGACCGATCTTCCTCGCCGCGGCGACCATGTTGATGATCGATCGCCGACTGGGGGGCGGCTTCTTCACCGGCGGTGCCGGTGGAGCACCACTGCTCTGGCAGCACCTCTCCTACATCTTCTTCGCCGGGGTCTACGCGCTCACCGCGATCTCGGCCCTTGGCGTGGCGACCGAGGTGATCCAGACCTTCACCGGGAGGCGATCGCCCGACCGCAGGGTGATCTTCGGATCGATGGTGGCGATCGCAGTCATGGGGACACTCGCCTGGGGACAGAACATGTACACGGCACCGATTCCGATCGGCACCAAGTACTTCGCAATGTTCATGGCCATCGGCCTGATCGTCCCGTTCGGGCTGATCTACAACTCGCTGATCCGGGCGGTCTCGAAGGCCGACTTCCACATGCGGGCGCCGCTCCGCTATGCGATGGGCGCGCTCTCGTTCGGCTCGATCGGGCTTCTGGTCGAGTTGAGTCAGTCGACGATCGCGGTCGGGACCCAGCTCCAGCAGACCTACGACGCCTGGGCTGCGACCCACTTCGCGATGATCGGGTTCGGGCTTTTCGGTGGCCTTGCCGCGATCAGCTACTGGTACCCGAAGATGACCGGTCGGATGCTGAACGAAGACCGGGCCCGGAAGTCGTTCTGGCTGGTCGTCGCAGGTACCGTGATTGCCGTGGTGCCACTGTTCGGCGCCGGTGTCGAGGGACAGGTGACCGACGCCTTCCGGTTCGCAGAAGGCGAGGGGGTCAGCGCCTACAACCTGATTGCGACCCTCGGCACCCTGCTGCTCTTCCTCGGCATCGTCCTGACGATCGGGAACCTGATCCGCAGTCGCATCGAGGAACCCCTGGCGCCCCCGGATCCCTGGCTCGGGGAGACTCTCGAGTGGCTCGCCCTCTCACCGCCCCCACCCCACAACTTCGACGAGTTGCCGGACGTCCGCAGCGAGGTCCCGCTGACCGACATCCGCGAAGTCCTGACCCAGATGGATCGTGATCGTGATCACGAAGCACGCGAAACCGAGCCGGTAGCCTGATCCCATGAGCGCTGACGCCACCGGTGCAGGAGTACGGAGAGGGACGGAGTCGGGCAACTCGCTTCTCGGCGACGTCGTGGCCGTCGTCCTCGACTACCTGAGCCTGACCAAGCCGAGGATTATCAGCCTGCTGCTATTGACCACGGTCGCGACGATGTTCGTCGCCGATCCGGCCGGGCCGTCACTCTCGGTCATCCTCTGGACGATGCTCGGTGGCTACCTGGCGGCCGGAGGGGCCGGTGCGATCAACCACTACCTCGATCGCGAACGCGATGCCCTGATGGGTCGGACCAGCGGCAGGCCCCTCGTGACCGGGCGGATAGATCCGATCAACGGACTGATCTTCGGGATCGGCCTGGGAATCGCCGCCTTCGGACAGCTCTGGATGACGGTCAACCTGCTGACCGCCGTCCTGGCAATGGTCGGGCTGCTCGGCTACGTGCTCCTCTACACCCTCTGGTTGAAGCCGCTTACCCCACAGAACATCGTGATCTGCGGGAGTGCCGGCGCAGTCCCCCCGCTGGTCGGGTGGGCAGCGGCCACGGGAACCCTCTCGTGGGAGGCCGCGTGGCCCTTCCTGATCGTCTTCTTCTGGACCCCGCCCCACTTCTGGGCCCTCTCGCTGATGATCAAGGATGACTACGCGCGGACCGGCATCCCGATGCTCCCGGTGGTTCGGGGTGAAGCCCACACCCGGCGGCAGATCCTCCTCTACGCGGTCGTCCTGCTGGCGGTTTCGCTGGGACCGGTCGTTACCGGGCTGCTCGGGGGGCTCTACCTGGCCTCCGCCCTGGTCCTCGGCGTCGCCTTCGTCGGGTTCGCCTTGCTGCTCGAGAGGCGTGCCGGAGAACGCCTGGCCTTGCGGACGTACCTCTTCTCGCTTGCCTACCTGGCCCTTCTGTTCATCGCAATGGCCGTAGATGCGGTCGCCTGATTGGAGGCTCCCTGAAATGGATCGAAATACCTCGAAGAAACTCCTCTCCTCGGGCCTCGTGACCGGGACCGGGATCGCGATCCTCTTCGCCCTGACGTTCCTCTTCTCGACCCTCTACCTCGCTTCCTGACCGATGGCCGACGAATCCAGCCAGCCGACCATTCCCGAGCCGACCGAGACGATCCGCCTGCCTGCACCGTCCTGGGCGCCGGCGGTCCTTGCGTTCGGGATCCTGGGGATCGTCGCGGGCGCCTTTGCGACCGGTTTCATGTTTCCGCCGCTCTGGTTCGCAATCCTCGGAGCGTTCCTCGCGATCTTCGCCCTCCGAAGCATGATCCGGCGCGGCGTCCGGTCCTTCTACGGGCTCCCGCGGGAAGAGGACCAGCCGCGGGCCGAAATCCCGGTCGACAGCTTCGGCCCGCCCCGCCTGGACTGACCTGCCCTCAGGCGGCCTGCCGGTCGGGGGGACCCTCCGAGGTCGCGCCATCGGAAGTCCAGGCCCGCATGATGTCCCTCATCGAGAGGACTCCGACCAGCTCGCCGTCGGAACAGACGACCAGGTGCCTGATCCCCCTCTTCGACATCTCAGTCGCAGCCCGCTCCATGCTCCAGTCCGGGGATGCGGTGATCACCTTCTCACTCATGTGGTCCCGGACCAGCTCCGAGTCGGGATCGAGTCCCGAACCGATCGCGTTGAGCAGGTCGCGCTCGGTCAATACCCTCGGAACGGGCCATTCGTCGTCCTCGACGATCGCCGCGCCTATTCCCCGCTCGGACATCCTCGATGCGGCTTCACGAAGGCTCAGGCCGGGGCCGATCCTCAAGACGACCTCCGACATTCCGACCTGGATCTCCACCTCTGCGCCTCCCTCCACCCCTGGATGAGAGTTCCAGGAGTTTGTGCTGATTGTCTCCAGCCTACCTCAAACAGGAGGGCTCGTAAAGGCCTGGGCGATCGGTAGAATCGGAGGCCCCGATGAGTCGTCGTTCCCTCACCCTCAAGACCTTCTCGACTCTTGCCGCAGGCGGACTTCTGATCGCGCTGGCCTCCGGATGTGGAACCGAGAGCTCGGCCGAAATCTCGGGAGGCTTCCAGGACCGAGGCCGCCAGATCTTCAACGCCAATTGCGGAACCTGCCACAAGCTGGCCCAGGCAGCGAGCCAGGGCAATCAGGGTCCCAACCTCGACACTGCCTTTGCCGCGGCCCGAGCCGCCGGTATGAGCGAGGACACGGTGAAGGGGGTGGTGCTCTACCAGATCTACCACCCCAGGCCCTCGGTCAAGGGCTACCCCGGGGTCTCGATGCCGGCCAACATCGTCACCGGCAACGACGCCGAGGATGTGGCGGCCTATGTCGCCCGTTACGCGGGGGTCCCGGGTGCCAAACCGCCGATCGCCCCGGGTGAGGGTCCGGGCGCCCAGGTGTATGCGAACCAGGGCTGTGGCTCCTGCCACATCTTCGCCGCCGCGGAATCGGCGGGTGTCCTGGGACCCAACCTCGATGAGTACATCCCGAAGATGTCCAAGGCCCAGATCAAGCAGGCCATCACCAACCCGAACGCAACCAAGGCGAAGGGGTACGAGAACGCCGTGATGCCGAACCGCTGGGCCAACCTCCCGCCGAAGGAACTCGACGAGCTGGTCAACTTCCTCGTCGATTACGCCGCCGGTCCCGGCGGGAACTGAGGACCGGCCCGCTACCGGACCCGGCAGCGTGGCCGCCCGCCTGAAGAACCTCTCGATCTCCCCTGAGGCCTACTCGAAGGTTGCCGGGGCCGCCCTCGTCGCACTGATCCTGATCGTCTTCACCGGCGCAGCGGTACGCCTGACCGCCTCCGGACTTGGCTGCCCCGACTGGCCCCGCTGTTACGGGGAATACATCCCGCCCAGCCAGCTCAATGCCTGGATCGAGTTCGGGAACCGGATGCTGACCGGCCTGGTCGGCCTGGCCGTCGTCGCCGCCTCACTGCTTGCGTTCTTCCGACGACCCTTCCGGTGGCACCTTGCAGCGTTCGGAGCGCTGCTGCCGCTCGGGGTGATCGGACAGGTCGTACTCGGTGCGTTCGTGGTCGAATACCACCTGCCGCCGGAGCTGGTGATCGGACATTTCATCCTCTCGATGATCCTCCTCGATGCCGCCTTCGTGCTCTTCTGGTGCTCGCGCTACGAGCCAGGGGAGCGTCGGTTCTCGACCGACGTCTTCGGGGTGTGGTCGGTCAGGGCGCTGATTCCCCTCGGCCAGCTGACGGTGCTCCTCGGGACGATCACCACTGCATCTGGGCCACACCCCGGTGACCATGATCGCGAGCTGGTCAAGAGGTTCGATTTCAAGGGACCGGAAACCCTCGAGTGGATCGTCCAGCGACATGCGACGATGGCCGTCCTGTTCGGACTTGCGACCCTCGTGGTGCTGGTGATCCTCATGCGTCGGGGGGGTGACCGGAGGGCGGTCAGGCCGGTCTCGGTCGTTGCCGGCCTGATCGGCTTCCAGATCGCACTCGGGATTACCCAGTGGGTGCTCGAACTCCCGGCGATCCTGGTCTGGTTCCATGTGGTGACGGCGACCCTGATCTGGGTAGCGGTGCTCTGGGCCGTCGCGACGGCCGGCCAGATCGATTATGCAAGGGGAAGGGCGCCGGCCCGGGCCGCGCCGGAGGTATCCTGAGTCGATGGAAGATTTCCTTGAGGATTCACACGCCGTTTTCGAAGGTTTCGAACCTGACCCTTTCGATCCCGACCAGGTGATCGACGGTACTCCCGAGGCCTTCGACCTGACCCTTTCGGAATCCGGGGACGGTGCCGAGGTTGCCGGCTTCTGGATGTGTACCCCGGGAACCTTCGCCGACACCGAGGAGGAGGAATCGTTCGTCGTCATCCGGGGCAAGGCCGAAGTCGAGATGGCCGACGGCACGAGGATCGCCCTCGGGCCGGGCGACACCCACAGCTTCCGGGCAGGTGAAAAGACCGTCTGGAAGGTGACCCAGCCCCTGGTCAAGTCCTACTGGGCCCGACCGAGCCAGGACTCGGCCTAGCTCGGCGCCTGACCGTCCCCGGAACCTTCGTCAGGGCCAGCCGCCCGGCCCTCGGGCCCCTCGCCATCGAGCTTGTCCCTCCCGCGGATCATCCGCCAGGCACCTCGCATGGCGACGACCGAAACGAAGGCCCCCAGCAGCAGCGCGGCGATGAACCCGACCGTCGACGAGACCAGCTTGGCGAGGAGGATGACGAAGGCGGCGGCAATGATCACCGCAACGACCCACCTGAACGCGGCCTGCTCGGACTCGAGCGGATTGCCCAGCCTGAACCTTCGGTCTGACCCGCCCTCGGTCAGAGGATGTAGATGGTCGTGAACACCACGACCCACATGATGTCGACGAAGTGCCAGTAGATACCGGGGACTTCGACACCGAGGTGGTCCTTCTCGGCGGGGCCGAAGTGGCCGCGGAAGGCCCTGATATTGGCGAAGGTAAGCAGCAGCAGGCCGACGAAGACGTGGGCCCCATGGAGTCCAGTGAGGCTGAAGAAGATCGAGCCGAAGGCGCCGTCAGCCGGTGAGAAGCCGATGTGGATGTACTCGTTGATCTGGATGAAGAGGAAGGTCACCCCTAGCAGCCAGGTCATTACCAGTCCGAGCTTGAGTCCGTTGTGGTTGTTGTGCCGGATCGCCTCCAGCGCGTAGTGCACGGTGAAGCTCGAGGAGATCAGGATGACGGTGTTTATCCCGGCGATCAGGACCGGGAGCTCGATCCCGACCGGAGGCCAGGTATCGGGGCCGACGACGACCCGGAGGAAGAAGTAGGCCGCGAAGAAGCTCGCGAACAGCATCACCTCCGAGAGGATGAAGAGGAGGATCCCGAGGATCGTCTGGTCGATCCTGGCGCTCTGGTTCGCCTCGGGAGGTCCGTGGTGGTGATCCTCGGCCGGGGTTGCGTGACCGGTGGTGGCGACGCTGGCGCTCTCCATCAGACCTCCACCCCCGCTTCCTCACCATCTCCTGCCGCGACCGCGGCGACCACCGTCTCTCCGGCGCGCCCTGCCTCATGGTGGGAAACCGGCTTGTCGGTGAACTCCCGGACTCGCCCGATCAGGTCATCCTTCAGCCATTGGGATTCGTCCCCGGGAAGGGTCGAAATCAGGACGTCGTCCACTTGGTAGAACTCGATTGCGTTCTTGACCGCGGAGAACGGGTCTGAGGCGAGCGGCTGGCCCGTTGCGTCGACATCGCTCTCGTAAAGCCTCGCCATCAGTCCCGCCAGCCCCCGGGTGACCGCCGCCTGGGGCACCCCCTCTGTCGATGGGGCGATGATCGTGTACCTGTGGGGACTCTCTGCTGCCCTCGACAGCAGACGGTCGGCGAGGTCGGGACTCGAAAGCGTCTGGTTGCCGATCACCAGGGTGTGGGTCACGTCCTGACGGACGGAGTCGTCTTCGATCCGAACCGGGATGTGGATCACCGTGGTGCCGGGGGCGAATTCACCCTTCGCCCATTCGACCAGGTCACGTCTTGCAAAGCCAAACCTCGTTTCGTAGAGGCAGGAGAGCAGCACCTCGGAGGGGCGATGGCTCCTGATCGCGTCCCCGAGGGCGAGTTCGG
>CAITDZ010000046.1 GCA_903891285.1 uncultured Solirubrobacterales bacterium | reverse complement strand
CTCTCGAGGGTTCGAATCCCTCCCTCTCCGCTCCTCCCCCCGAGCCCTCTCCCTTCGGACCCGTCTACCCCGGTGGTCGACCGATCGCACTGAGTCAGGCGGGGGCTCGGGCAGGTGCTCCTGCCTACCCCACCAGTTCCCACTCGCACCTACCCGACCCCCCTGCCATGAACTCCCGGTTGGTTCGGCCTTCATCCCCAGGGCCCTGGCCCCCGTGCGCGGGAGGTAGACGGGGGATGTACTCACCGAGGAGGGGACGACGAGGGTGAGTGCGCCCCCGGCTGCCAGGACCCGCGCGTCCCAGAGGCTGGTCCCTGGATGGTCGACTACCGGCTCTTCATGGGCGGGCCGGGGATCGGCTCACCGAGGAGGGGACGACGAGGGTGAGTGCCCCCCCGGCTGCCAGGACCCGCGCCAAGGGAGTCGATGGGTCCGGAGGAAAGGCTTGAGGACGGCCAGGGAGGGCGGTGTAGGGCGAGAGAGGGCGCCCCGGGACGGGGGGCATTGGCCACCCCAGAGACGGCGTGCGAAACTTGGAGGCCAATGCTGCTGGCGATCGACGTAGGCAACACCCAGACCCACATCGGGGCTTTCGAGGGCGAGGACCTGGCCGAGGACTGGCGGTTCCAGACCCGTGCCGGGGCGACCGCGGACGAGCTGGCGACGATCATCCGGGGTCTGTTCGAGCTGAATGACATGAAGCTCTCGGATATCGGGTCGGTCGTGACTTCGTCCGTCGTCCCGCCGCTAGGGCCGGAGTACGAGGCGATGGCCGCCAGGTACCTCGATGTGCCCTGCCTCGTGGTCGGTCCGGGAGTGAAGACGGGCATGGCGATCGAGGTCGACAACCCGGCCGAGGTGGGAGCGGATCGTCTGGTCAACGCGATCGCGGCCTACGAGCAGGTCGGGGACGTCTGCGTCGGGGTGGACTTCGGGACCGGGATCAACTTCGACGTCGTCTCGGCGGACGGCGCCTACCTGGGAGGTGCGATCGCACCGGGTGTGGAGATTTCGCTCTCCGCCCTCGCCGAAAGGGCCGCCCGACTGCCGAAGATCGAGCTGGCCGAACCGTCCGGGGTGATCGGGACGAGCTCCAAGGCCGCGATCCAGTCCGGCGTCCTCTACGGGTTTGCAGGTCTGGTCGACGGAATCGCCGCCCGGTTCAACCGGGAACTGGGCGGCGAGGCGACCTTCATCGCAACCGGGGGGTTCGCCCCGGTGATCGTTCCGTTCACCGAGACGATCTCCCGGATAGATCCCCACCTGACCCTGGAGGGCCTTCGGATCATCGAGGGGCGAAACCGTGACTGACCGAGGGCAGCCCGCGCTGATCGAGCCCTTCGAGATCGAGGGGGTCCGGATCCCCAACCGGGTGTTGCTCGCACCGCTTGCCGGGATAGGCAACTGGTTCGTCCGAATGCAGGCCCGCCGTTACGGGGCGGGGATGGCCGTTTCAGAGATGGTCTCCTCCCATGGCCTCCACTACGGGAACGAGAAGACCACCAGTGAGCTGATGCGGATCCACCCCGAGGAGCACCCGGTCTCTTACCAGCTGTTCGGCCAGGATCCCGAGATCATGCGCTCGGCAGCGGCGATCGCCGCTGGATCCGGCCCGGACTTGATCGACATCAACATGGGCTGCCCGGGTCCCAAGGTGATGAAGACAGGGGCCGGGGCCGAGCTGCTTGCCGATCCAGAGCTGGCGCTCGAGCTGGCGAGGGCAGCCCGTGAAGGCAGCGGCCTGCCGGTGACCGTGAAGATCCGCTCTGGGATAGCACCAGGAGATCGGTCGGGCTTCGATCTGGCGATTCGGCTGGTCGAGGAGGCAGGGGTCGCCGCCATCGCCTTCCACCCCCGGGTCGCTCGCAAGGGCCATTCCGGAAGCCCCGACTACGAACTCGCCCGGGAGCTCTCCCGGTCGATCTCGGTGCCGATGATCATCTCGGGCGGGTTGAGCGATGCCGAGGCGGCCCGCCGCGCCTACGAGGAATCCGGGGCCGACGCCGTGATGATCGCCCGCGGCTCCTTCGGATATCCATGGATCTTCGCCGAGCTGACAGGAACTGAGGTACCGGAGGCCGATCGTCAGGCGATCATGGACGAGCTGCTCTGGGTGATGGACCGGGCCGAGGAGCACCTCGGAACGGAGCGGGCCGGTCGCTACCTGAGGAAGTTCTACCCCTGGTATCTCGACCGGGTCGACGTGCCGAAGGGGGTCAAGGACGAACTCTGCCAGTCGGCCGGCCTCGACCGGGCGCGCGAGGTAGTCGTCTCGATCAGGGACCGGGGGGCGGTCCCGGCTTGAGCGGGTCGGGACTACCTGACAGGGTCGAAGCCTGGCAGGCGGAAGGCGGGTTCACGACCTTTCGGGATTACTCGATCTATCGACGTCACGGGCCTGGAGAGGGACAGACGATCCTCTTCCTCCACGGCTTTCCCACCAGTTCGTTCGACTTCGCCCCGCTGATCGAGCGGCTCCCCGGGGTCCCGACCCTGACCTTCGACTTCCTCGGGTACGGACTGTCAGAGAAGCCCCGGGACCACACCTACACGATCGCCTGGCAGGCCGACCTGACCGAAGCCCTGGTCGCCGAGCTCGGGGACGGCCCGGTGTTCGTCTGTGCCCACGACTTGGGTACATCGGTCGCGACCGAGCTGATGGCCCGTGACCTCGAGGGTGAACTCGGCTTCCAGATGGCGGGGGTCCTCCTCTTCAACGGCTCGATCCTGATCGACCGCGCCCAGCCGACCCTCGCCCAGAAGCTGCTCCGGGGACCGATCGGCCCCCTCGCTGCCCGGCTCTCCAACGAGGCCTTCTTCCGACGACAGTTCTCCTCGGTCTTCTCCAGGGCACACCCTCCGTCGCCTGAAGAACTCGAAGATGCCTGGGCCCTGATCGAGAACAACGGCGGCAGTCGCCTTGGGCACAAGCTCGTCTACTACATGGAGGAGAGGAGCATCTACGCCGACCGCTGGCACGGCGCGGTCCGGGACTGGGTGGGGCCCCTGTCCCTCGTCTGGGGCCTCGAGGACCCGGTCGCCGTACCGGCGATCCTCGAAGGGTTGGTAGAGCTCAGGCCGGGAGTCGAACCGGTCACCTTCCCGGACCTGGGCCATTACCCCCAGGTCGAAGATCCGGATCGCTTCTCCGAGGCCCTGGTCGCCGCCCGGGCCAGCCGGGCGGAAATGGCTTGATGATCGGTATACTGCCGCGCTTCCAAGCACCTCCGGGCCGGTCCGAGAAGGGTCCAGGAAGGTCGCAAATAGCGGAAAGACTTGGGCCCACCGGGCCCGAAAGGCGCTGCAAACGAGATGAGTCGGCAGGCAGAGATAACCCCCGATGGCCTCAAGAAGCTCGAGGAGGAGTTGGAGCACCT
>CAITDZ010000045.1 GCA_903891285.1 uncultured Solirubrobacterales bacterium | reverse complement strand
GCAGTGGCATCGGTCAGGACGTCGGGCGTATTGGTGACGACAACGCCTCCCTGCTCGGCGGCCTTCAGGTCGACGTTGTCGTAGCCCACGGCGAAGTTCGCCACGACCCGGAGGTCCGAACCGGCCGCCCGGATCACCTCACCATCCACCGGCACGGTGGGGTCGGCCACCAGGGCGCTCGATCCCGGCACCAGCTCCAACAGAGACTCACGATCCGAATCGAGACCGCCTTCGACCACGTCGTACCGTTCCTCCAGCATCTCCCTACCCGCCGGAAGAAGAACCCTTGCGACTGTAACCCTCGGAGTCAGCCCGCCGTCCTTACCTGTATATACCTATTATCATTAGTCAGTAAATCCAACACCTTTTCGTAAGTCTTCTACACTGCATAAAGGTGTTGGTTCGTCCGACCGCTCCATCATTTCAGGGATGAAGATGGAGTAACTAAGAGAAAGGTAGCTGTGGCAGACAAGACCCAGGAAATCAAGCGACTCCTGCAGGAACGTTTGGCCGAACTCGAGAAGGAACGGAAGGCTCTCGAAGAGGCTCTGAAGAACCTCGGAGGCAAGGCCCGTGCCGGTGCCAGGCGCGGACGACGTGGACCGGGACGTCCCCCCGGATCCGGCAAGAAGCGCCGTCGGAGGAAAGGCGGAACCCGTGGTGAGCAGGCGGTCAAGATCGTCAAGGCGAATCCCGGTATTTCGGCCGGCGACATCGCCAAGCAGCTGAAGATCCAGCCGAACTACGTCTACCGGGTGATGAGCGAACTGGTCGCTGACAAGGAGGTCAAGAAGAAGGGTCGGGGCTACTACCCCGCCTGATCCGGACGCAGACGCCCAGCCGGAAGAGGCTCCGCCCCCACCGGGGACGGGGCCTTTTTCATGCCTCCTCTCCGAGCCGGGAAAGACGCCGGCCGCAGGCACCGACTCAGCCGAGCAGCCCGAGTGCCTGGACGGCCTCGCGCTCCTCGACCAGCTCGGCGGCAGAGGCATCGATCCGCTCTCGCGAGAACGGATCGATCTCCAACCCCTCGACGATCGAGTACTCACCACCCGAACAGGTAACGGGAAAGCTCGAGATGATCCCCTCGGGTACGTCGTAGGAGCCGTCTGAGGGGATCGACATCGAGGTCCAGTTGCCCTCGGGTGTGCCGAGGACCCAGTCGCGGACGTGGTCGATCGCCGCGTTCGCCGCCGAGGCTGCACTCGATGCGCCGCGGGCCTCGATGATCTCGGCTCCTCGCCCGGCCACCCCGGGGATGAACTCGTTCTTGATCCAGCTCTCGTCGTCGACCGCATCCCAGGCGTTTTCCCCATCCACCTTCGCGTGGACCAGGTCGGGGTACTGGGTCGCCGAGTGGTTGCCCCAGACCGTCATATTGGTCACCGCAGGAATGGGCCTGGAGAGCCTGTTGGCCAGCTGTCCGATCGCCCGGTTGTGGTCCAGCCGGGTCATCGCAGTGAACCTCTCGGCCGGTACGTCCGGGGCCGCGGACTGGGCGATAAGGGCGTTGGTGTTTGCCGGGTTGCCGACCACCAGCACACGGATGTCGTCGGCCGCGTGGTCGTTTATCGCCTTGCCCTGAGGCTGGAAGATGCCGCCGTTTGCCTCGAGCAGGTCGGAGCGCTCCATGCCCGGCCCGCGCGGACGGGCGCCGACCAGCATCGCGATCGATGCCCCGTCGAAGGCATCGTTCGGGTCGTCAGAGATCGAGATCTTCTCGAGCAGCGGGAAGGCACAGTCATCGAGCTCCATCCCAGTCCCCTCCGCGGCCTCGACCGCCTGGGGGATCTCCAGCAGGCTCAGGTGGACGGGGGTATCAGCTCCCAGCATTTGTCCACTGGCGATCCTGAACAGGAGGGCATAGCCAATCTGTCCGGCCGCCCCTGTAACCGTCACCTTCACGCTGTCTGCCATCTCATTACCTCCTGGGATTCGTGGGTTTGGTTACCGCCCAGGCCGCCGCTCAACCGGCCGCCATCGCGGACTTCAGGTTCTCGTCGATCGAATCGAGGAACTGCTGGGTCGTCTGGTACTCCTGGTCGGGTCCGATCAGGAGGGCCAGGTCCTTGGTCATCTTCCCGGACTCGACCGTCTCCACACAGACCCGCTCCAAAGTCTCGGCGAAGGCGCTCACCTCCGGCGTTCCATCCATCCGGCCCCGGGCGATCAGGCCGCGGGTCCAGGCGAAGATCGAGGCGATCGGGTTGGTCGAGGTCTCCTTGCCCTGCTGGTGCTGTCGGTAGTGGCGGGTGACCGTGCCGTGGGCGGCCTCGGCCTCGACCGTGGAGCCGTCGGGGCTCATCAGCACGCTGGTCATCAGCCCCAGCGAGCCGAACCCCTGGGCGACCGTGTCGGACTGGACGTCACCGTCGTAGTTCTTGCAGGCCCAGACGTACCCCCCCTCCCACTTGAGCGAGGCGGCAACCATGTCGTCGATCAGCCGGTGCTCGTAGGTCAGTCCCGCCTTCTCGAACTCCTCCCTGAACTCCGAGTCGAACACCTCCTGGAAGATGTCCTTGAACCGACCGTCGTACTTCTTGAGGATCGTGTTCTTGGTCGACATGTAGACCGGGAAGTCACGTTCCAGTCCGTACCTGAACGAGGCCCTGGCGAAGTCCCTGATCGATTCATCCAGGTTGTACATCGAAAGCGCCACCCCACCTCCGGTGAAGTCGAAGACGTCGAACTCCATCGGCTCCGAGCCGTCCTTCGGGGTGAAGGTCATGGTCAGGGTCCCCTCGCCGGGAACCACGAAGTCAGTGGCGCGGTACTGATCACCGAAGGCGTGACGTCCGACCACTATCGGCTTGGTCCAGGTGGGAACCAACCGGGGGATATTCGAGATGACGATCGGCTCCCTGAAGATCACCCCGCCGAGGATGTTCCGGATCGTCCCGTTCGGAGAGAGGTACATCCTCTTCAGCCCGAACTCCTCGACCCGGGCCTCGTCCGGGGTGATCGTCGCGCACTTGACCCCCACCCCGTACTCCTTGATCGCATTCGCGGCATCGACCGTGATCTGGTCATCGGTCGCATCCCGACTCTCGATGCCCAGGTCGTAGTACTTGAGCTCCACGTCGAGGTAGGGAAGGATCAGCTTCTCCTTGATGAAGGCCCAGATGATCCTGGTCATCTCGTCGCCGTCGAGCTCGACTACCGGGTTTTCGACCTTGATCTTTTCCATCGTCTTGCCTCGGGGCAGGGTGCCGGAATAAAGGCCCCAGACTGCGCTCTGGGACAGCGATGCTAGCCGTTCTCCGGTCCCGACCGCCCCCGGCCCGGAGCCCTTTCCGGCACCGGAGCAGGCTGTGGGAGAATCGGGCCGTGGCAAAGACGCACGAGGTGTTGAACCAACCACCGCCTTTGGCCGACTTCGACCTCTTCTCGACCGACAGGCCGCTTTCCGAGGCACTCGACCGGGAAGGCGCCGGTTGGGCCCGGGAGCGGGCGGTCGAGTTCGGCAAGCTCTGCGGCTCGGCCGAGGTGCTGGAGCTCGGCGCCGAGGCAAACCGCTTTCCTCCCGAGCTGAAGAGCCACGACCGCTACGGCAACCGGGTCGACGAGGTCGAGTTCCACCCCTCTTGGCACCGGCTGATGGAAATCGGGGTCGAAAACGGCCTCCACTCCCTCCCCTGGACCGACCCGGGCCCCGGGGCCAACGTGGCCAGGGCAACCCTCTTCTCGATGCTCGCCCAGGCAGAGGCCGGGGTGGGCTGCCCGATCTCGATGACCTACTCGGTCGTCCCGGCCCTCCGCCACCAGCCCGAGCTGGCCGAGGTCTGGGAACCCCGCTTCCTCTCCGACGGCTACGACGGCCACCTTCTCCCCGCCGACCGGAAACCCGGGGCGCTCGCCGGCATGGCAATGACCGAGAAGCAGGGTGGCTCGGACGTCCGGGCCAACACCACCCGGGCCGAAGCGATGAACGGCGGGGGCCCCGGCGGCGAGTACGCGATAACCGGCCACAAGTGGTTTTGCTCGGCCCCGATGTGCGATGCCTTCCTGGTCCTCGCCCAGGCCGAGGGCGGGCTCTCCTGCTTCCTTCTGCCCCGTTTCACCCCGGACGACCAGCTGAACTCCGGATTCCGGATCCAGCGACTCAAGGACAAACTCGGAAACCGCTCGAACGCTTCCTCGGAGGTCGAGTTCGACCGGGCATTCGCCGTGATGGTCGGCGAGGAGGGCCGCGGCATCCAGACGATCATCGAGATGGTCTCCCACACCCGGCTCGACTGCGCGATCGGCTCGATGGCCGGAATCCGCAAGGGAACGGCCGAGGCGATCCACCACGCATCCCACCGCCAGGCCTTCGGCAAGACGCTCGTCGACCAGCCATTGATGGCCAACGTCCTTGCCGACCTGGCGATCGAGTCCGAGGCCGCCACGGCATCCGTGATGCGCCTGGCCCGGGCCTACGACGATGCGGCCGCAGGGAGCCGTGAGGCAGCCCTGTTCGAACGTATCGCCACCCCGGTCCTCAAGTACTGGATCTGCAAACGGGCCCCCTGGCACGCCGCAGAGAGCCTCGAATGCCTGGGAGGCAACGGCTACGCCGAGGAGTCCGGCATGCCCCGCCTGTTCCGGGAGAGTCCCCTGATGTCCATCTGGGAGGGATCGGGCAACGTCCAGTGCCTGGATGCGATCCGGGCGATGGTCCGCGAGCCGGACTCGGTCGAGGTCTTCTTCGACGAGGTGGGCGAGGCGGCCGGCTCCGACCCCCGGCTCGACTCCTTCGCAGACGACCTGAAGGGCCAGCTGACCAGTGACCCCGAGACCCTGGAGTCCCGGGCCCGCAGCATCGTCGAACGGATGGCACTCGCCCTCCAGGGGTCCCTGCTCACCCGCCACGGGGAGCCTGCGGTCGCCGAGGCCTTCTCGGCATCCCGTCTGGGTCAGGACCACGGTGGTGCCTTCGGCACGCTGGCCACCGGCACCGACTTCCGGGCGATCATCGAGCGGAACGCCCCGGCAACCTGAGCCGGGCCGCCCTTATTCAGGCGGGACCCGAGGCGGTCGGCCGATCCTCGAGCGCCCGGCCGAGCTGTTCGACCGTGATCACCCCGATCAGGCGATCGGTGTGGTCGGTCACCATCATCGCCCCGAACTTCCGTATGTCGGGGTTACCGAGCAGGCTGTCGAGCGGTGCGTCATCGAGCACGTGGTAGCCGCTGGTGCTGTCGTCGACCAGCTCTGCGACCGTGGTCGCCTCGCGGGATACCTCCGGGACCGCCTCCACGGCATCACGCGTGACGATCCCGAGGAAGCGACCATCGTCGGCGATCACCGGGAACCAGGACCAGCCATACCGGTGAAAGTAATCGTCAGCGGCCATCACGACGGGCAGGGAGCCGGGGACGGCCACCGGGTGGGGGTCCATCACGTCGGAGATCGTCACCCCCTCGATCCGCTCGATCAAAGGTGACTGTACGGCGGCAGCCCGGGCTGCCCCGGTGATCAGGATGCCGATCAGGATGAACCAGATGCCGCTCCCGAACACACCACTGACCAGGAAGACGATCCCCAGCGCGATGAAGATGTAGCCGAAGATCTGGCCAAGGGTGGCGGCGAACCGCGTCGCTGAGCCCCGCTTTCCGGTCACCTTCCAGGCAATCGCCCGGGTGATCCGTCCCCCATCCATCGGGAATGCGGGGAGCAGGTTGAAGACGAGGACGATCACGTTCACGGCCGCGAGCCAGCCGAACATCGCCGAGAACCCATCCACCCCCGGACCGGGACGGAGGATCAGTCCCTCCTGGAAGTTTCCGGAGCCGCTTACCAGGAGTCCCATCACGGCGAAGAGGACACCAAGGACTGCGGTAACGATCGGCCCGGCTACCGCGACCTTGAACTCGGTGGAGGGGCTGTCTGATTCGCGGTCCATCTCGGCCACCCCGCCGAAGATCCAAAGCCGGATCGAGGTGATCCCGATGCCGTTCCTGAGCGCCACGATCGCGTGGCCGAACTCATGGAGGAGGATCGAGCTGAAGAAGCCGAGCGCGCTCAATACCGCGAAGAGGAACGGCTCGACCGAGCCGGCATCCGGCCCGAGCACCGCACTGTAGGAATCCCCCAGCCAGAAGATGACCAGGAAGAG
>CAITDZ010000044.1 GCA_903891285.1 uncultured Solirubrobacterales bacterium | reverse complement strand
GAGTTCATGGCAGGGGGGTCGGGTAGGTGCGAGTGGGAACTGGTGGGGTAGGCGGGAGCACCTGCCCGAGCCCCCGCCTGACTCAATGCGGTCGGTGAGTTGGGGGGTCGACGGGTCCGAAAGGGAAGGGCGGTGAGGGGGGGCGGGTCAGGCGGTGCGGTTCAGGTACTCACGGATGAAGGGATCGAGGTCGCCGTCGAGCACCCTCTGGGCGTCGCCGACCTCGAACTCGGTCCGGTGGTCCTTGACCATCGTGTAGGGGTGGAGCACGTAGCTTCGGATCTGGGAGCCCCAGGCGACGTCCTTGACCTCGCCCCGCTCGGCGTTGACCACCTCGGCCCGCTTCCTCTCCTCGAGTTCGATCAGCTTGGCCCGGAGCATGTCCATCGCGACGGCCTTGTTCTGGGTCTGGGACCGCTCGTTCTGGCACTGGACGACGATTCCCGAGGGTTCGTGAGTAATCCGCACCGCCGAGTCGGTCTTGTTGACGTGCTGGCCACCGGCTCCGGATGCCCGGTAGGTGTCCACCCGGATCTCGGCATCGTCGATCTCGACTTCGACGTTCTCATCGACCAGTGGCGCGACGTCGAGCTGGGCGAAGCTGGTGTGACGACGCGATGAGGAATCGAACGGGGAGATCCGGACGAGGCGGTGCACGCCGCGCTCGGCCGCGACCAGACCGTAGGCGTTCTCCCCCCTGAGGATGAAGGTGGCCGACTTGAGGCCGGCCTCGTCCCCCTCGGAAGCTTCCTTCATCTCCACCTGGAACCCCCGACCCTCGGCCCAGCGAAGGTACATCCGGAGGAGGATCTCGGCCCAGTCCTGGGAGTCGGTCCCACCCGCCCCGGCGTGGACCGAGACCACCGCATCACCGGCGTCGTAGGGGCCGCTGAAGAGTCGTGCTTCCTCGAGCTCCGAGAGCCGAGCCTCTATCGACGAGAGCTGTTCAGCCAGCTCCGCTGCGATCTCGGGATCGGATTCGGCCATCTCCGCCATGTCGGCCAGGTCGCCGACGTCGGACTCGAGTGAACGAAAGGCCTCGAGCTTCTTCTGGGCCCGGGAGTGGGCGGCCGAAGTGGCGGCTGCCGCCTCGCTGTCGTCCCAGAATCCAGGGGCCTGCATCTCCTCTTCCAGGCGCCCGACCTCTCCCTCGAGTGCCTCGGGATCGATGTGGCCCGCGACCACCGCGAACTCCTCCCCGGCAGAGCGGACCCGGGTGTTCAGGGACTCGGTGTTGACTGCCTCGGCCATCGGCTCAGGATAGGTGATGACAAGACCGATCCGGAAGCGGCCCGGGCCGCGGCCCAACGGCGGTCGAGCGGGGCCGCGTGCTCAGGCAGCTACGGGCGAGGCGCGCCCGATCAGGTCGGCAGCCTTCTCGCCGATCATGATCGAGGGGGCGTTGGTGTTGCCCCCGGGGATCAGCGGCATGATCGAGGCATCGGCTACCCGGAGCCGCTCTACCCCCCTCACCTTGAGCTCCGGATCGACCACCGCACCCTCATCACTGCCCATCCGGCAGGTCCCTACCGGGTGATAGAGCGTCTCCACCCGCTGGCGCAGGTCCTCCTCGATCGCGTCGCGCTCGACGATATCCGGCCCCGGCAGGAGTTCCTCTCCGAGCAGTCCGGAGAGTGGCTCCTCGGATGCGATCTCGCGGGCTATTTCCACACCCCTGACCAGGGCCTCGACGTCTTCCGGATCGGCCAGCATGTTGGTGACGAACCGGGGTGCATCCCCGGGATCGGCCGACTCGATCCAGAGCCTGCCTCGCGACTTCGGCGAGACGAGGACCGGACCCAGGGTGGCTGCATGCCCGTCGTAGGTCACCCGACCGTGATCCACGAAGTAGGCCGGAGCGAAATGGAACTGGAGGTCGGCCGCGGGCAGACCCGGGCGACTGCGGACGAAGGCGAAGCCCTCTGCAAGGCTCGACGTGAGCGGTCCCGTCTTCCGGAGGATCCATTCGAGCAGGGCCTTCGGCTTCTCGGCATCGGCCAGCGAGCCGCCTCCGGGCGTGTCCCAGACGCAGACCACGCAGGGGTGGTCCTGGAGGTTCTCCCCTACTCCCGGACTGTCGACTTCGACCTCCACGCCCACCTCTCCGAGCATCTCGCTGGGTCCGACCCCGGAATGGAGGAGGAGATGGGGGGAACCGATCGCACCGGCAGCGAGGATGACCTCGCGACCCGCCTCGACGAACTCCTCCCTGCCCCGCCGGTCCCGGCAGAGGATGCCCGTGGCCCGACCGTCCTCGATCACCACCCTGTCGACCGTCCGGTCGGTCAGAACGGTCAGGTTTCCCCGCTTCATCGCAGGCTTCAGGAAGGCATCGGCAGCCGACCAGCGCCTGCCGGCCTTCTGGGTGACCTGTGGGACCGAGACCCCATCCTGTTCGGTCCCGTTGTAGTCGTCGGTGAAGGGGATCCCCGTGGCCTCGGCACTCCTCAGGAAGGCCGCGGAAATTGCCCTCGGCGAGCGCGGCCCCTCGACCCGGAGCGGCCCGCCGGTCGAGTGGTCCCCGGATTGGCCTCGCGATGAGTCCTCGGACTTGAGGAAGGAGGGCTTGACCCCCTCCCACCCCCAGCCAGGGCAGCCTTCCTTCTCCCAGAGGTCGTAGTCGAGTGTGCGTCCGCGGACGTAGAGCATCGCGTTCATCGCGCTCGACCCGCCGAGGCCCTTTCCCCGCGGGATGAACAGACGGCGCCCGTTGCAGTGTGGCTCCGGTTCGGTCTCGAATGCCCAGTCCCGTCCGGTGCCGAACTGCTGCGAGAAGGCGGCGGGGATGACCACGCTCATATGCCGGTTCTTCCCTCCGGCCTCGACCAGCGTGACCGTGTTCGAGGGGTCCTCCGAAAGCCTTGCGGCCAGCGCACAGCCGCTCGATCCCGCTCCCACGATCACGAAGTCGGAAGATGCCATTACCTAACAGAGTAGTTAGTTCTTGCCACTCCGTCTGCGATCACCCCGTGGAGCGGCGACCACCACGGATACGGATCGCCCGATCGAGGCTGGAGCAGTCAGGCCTCCCGAAGGGCCGCCCGAGCTTCGGCCCGATCCTCGAACGGCCGCCACGAAGTGACCAGGCCGTCCTCGACTTCGAAGAGCCAGGCCATCTCGTCGGTCGAGGCGTAGCTCCCGTCCTCGGCCCAGTTCCAGACCCGATCGATATCCAGGAGAACCCTTCCGGGGGCAGTCTCTGAACCGACGATCT